>DATLZJ010000792.1:0-5280 GCA_035574055.1 Caldilineaceae bacterium | reverse complement strand
CGGCCCGGTACACAGATGCCCAACCTAGGGCTGTCGGCAGAGGAGATCAAGGCGCTCAGCGCCTTCCTGCTGGCCGAAGAGCAGGCGAAGTGAGTAGGCGCTTACCGCGCCCTACCTGGAAGCGCCCAGGCTTCCAGGTAGGGTAGGCTGATGACAGAGGCTAGACGGTGACGACGCCGGGCGGCGGCGCGCTGGGCCGGCCCAACGCCTGCTTCAGAAAGCGGACGGCTACATGGACGGGAACCGCCACGCCGACCTCCGGGCCGGTCATCAGGGTATTGATGCCGACCAGCCGCCCGCGGCTATCTACCATGGGGCCGCCGGAGTGACCGGGGCGCAGATGGAGGCTGGCGGCGATCCACTCGCGGCGGGCATCGCCCAGCTCCGGCAAATGGGCGCCAGCGCCGATGACGACGCCGGAGGTGGCTCCCCCGCGAATGCCGAAGGGGAAGCCCAGGGCCAGCACCAGGTCGCCGGGCTGGAGGCGGCGCGAGTCGCCCAGCTCCACCGCCGGCAGACCATCGGCGTCTATGCGGAGCGCCGCCAGATCGTGCTCGGCATCGTAGGCGAGGACGCGGGCGGGCAGCTCCCGCCCATCGCGCAGGGTGACGGAGAGGGCATGGGCGACGCGCCCGCTCTGCTGGAGCACGACATGGGCATTGGTGACGATCAAACCGTCGCCATGCCAGATGGAGCCGGCGCCGGCTCCCCGCTGGCCGTTATGGACTTGCACCAGGCTCTCAAGCGCTCGCTCGCTGATGGCAGCCAGCTCGTTGTTCAACTGCTGCAAGAGGTTGGACATAGACCCTCATTCAAGATCAACAGAGAAAGCAACCGCAAGGCCGGCCAGGGTGCGACCGGCCCGCGCGTGTGCGAAGCGGCGGTCAGCGAGCCGCGCCGATGGTGACGGGCAGCTCGCGTAGCTCGCCGGTGCGGATAACCCGCACGCTCACCTCGCGGCCAATGCGGTCGCCGGCCAGCAGGGCTTGCAGGTCGTCCACCTGGCGCAGGGGCTGGCCGTCCAACCCTACGAGGATGTCCCCCTGGAGCAAACCGCCCTGGGCCGCGGGGCTGCCGGCCTCCACCGACATGACCATTAGCCCGGTCTCCTGGCCGGCCTGTGTCTGCAAGCCATCGGCCAGACGCACCGGCTGGATGCCGATGCCCAGGTAGCCGCGAGGGATGCGCCCATGGGCCAGGAGGGTGTTGACGACGCGGTGGATGGTCGGCGTAGGGATGGTCAGGCTGATGCCGCGCAGCAGGGCCGAGGAGTTGATCCCGGCAAAAGCGCCGCTCGCCGTCAGCAGGGGGCCGCCGGAGAAGCCGGGGTACATGGCAACGTCGGTCTGGACATAACGCTCCACATCGCCCCCGGCAGGGGTGCGCCAGGCGCTGCCCAGGGCGCTGACAATGCCCAAGGTGGCTTGGACGGTCTGGCCGGGCCGGCCCAGCGCCAGCACCATATGGCCGACGCGAAGCTGCTCCGGGTCAAGCCAGGTCGCCGGGGTCAGCCCGCTTGCCTGGGCGCGCAGCAGGGCCACATCGGTGTGCTGGTCGCGGCCGACGAGGCTGGCATTGACCGTGCTGCCGTCGGCCAGGCCGATCCGCATCTCATCGTCGCGCTCGACCACATGGCTGGCGGTGACTATGAGGCCATCGGCGCTGTGAACGACGCCGGTGGCAGGCAGCCGCCGCCGCGCTTCCACGCGCACGATCTGGGGGCCGGCGGCTTGCACCAGGCCGGCCATGGTTTCGGATAACTCATGAAGGGTTGCAGACATAGGTGGCTCCTTTACTGTCTCCTCGACCGGCGACTGTTGGCTTGCGGAAGGAGAGGAAATAGCAAATAGGAATAGCAAATAGGAAATAGCAAATAGGAAATAGGGGGTAGTTGCAGCCGCCTGCTATTTTCTAGTTTTCTATTGCCTATTGTCTGGCTTGAAAGAGCCAGCAGCCAACAGTCATATCTATGCCTAGTTTGGCAGATCGGCGCGTCCGGCGCATCGCTCGAAAGTAGAGGATGGGCCTAATCCATACCTAATCAAAAGGTTGGGCGCGGCAAGGGTTGCGCCGGATCAGAGCAGAACCAGACCGGCGCGCGAGGCGCGCACCACGGCGTCGGTGCGGCTCTGTGCGCCGAGCTTGCCGAGGATGGCGTTAACGTGGAATTTGACCGTATGCTCGCTGATCTGGAGCTGCCGCGCAATGGTCTTGTTGGGGAGACCTTGGGCAAGCAGTTGCAGCACTTCCAGCTCGCGCGGGGTCAACGGTTCGGCAAGCGCCTCGCCGTTCTCGACGGGCGCCCGCACCAACAGGGTTGGGAGGCGCGGGTCCAGCACTACCAGCCCCTCGGCGACGGCGACCAGGGCCGCGGCCAACTGGTCTTGGGAGGCGGCGCGCAACAATAACCCACGGACGCCGGCTTGCCATAGGGTTGCCGCCGCCTCTTCGCCCGGCAGCAGCGCCAGCAGCCGAGGCCCGGCAACCTCGCTCTCCGGCTGTATGAAGTCTACGATCTGCTCCAGATAACGGTCCGGCGTCCAGCCCAGGTCCCAAAGGAAGACATCCGGCTGGTAGATGGCGGCGGTCTCAGCCAGGTCATCGGGTGGGGCCACTTGGCCGACCACCGGAATCCCGCCCGCGGTGACGAGGCTGGCGAGACCGGCCCGGGCCAGCGGGTCGGCGGCGATAATGGCGGTGCGTGGCGCAGCGCGAGTCATGCGAGAACAGGCCGGGTGGGGGCAGCGCGGCGTGCCACAGGGCCGACGTCTTTGCACCCGGCAGCTTCGATTGTGGGACGGCGGGCGCGGGATGTAAGTTGGTGGGCATCCATTCGGACAGGGCGCGCCGCCCAGTGACGGCCGCCGGCCAATCAGTACGCCCCGCGCTTGCTCGGCGCGGGGCGTTGGACGCCGTTGGCGTTGGTATGGAGATGGTTGTAGGCCAGGGCTAGCGTGTGCTGATGTTCTCGGCGACCATTGCGGCGATCTCATCGGGATGGCGCGCCACCTGCGCGCCCGCAGCCTTGAGCGCCGCGATCTTCTCCGCCGCGGTGCCTTCGCCGCCAGAGATGATGGCGCCGGCGTGGCCCATCCGGCGGCCGGGTGGCGCCGTCTGGCCGGCGATGAAGCCGGTGACGGGCTTGGTCATGTGGTTGGCGATGAACTCCGCAGCTACCTGCTCGTCGGTTCCGCCGATCTCGCCGATCAAGACTACCTGGTCGGTGCCGGGGTCATCCTGAAAGAGTTGGAGCACATCAATGAACTTGGTGCCGATGATCGGGTCGCCGCCAATACCCACGGCGGTGCTCTGGCCGATGCCGCGCGCGGTCAGCGCATAGACCACTTCGTAGGTGAGCGTGCCGGAGCGGCTGACGATGCCGATGGCGCCGGGCGTGTGAATGTGGCCGGGCATGATGCCGACCTTGGCTTCTCCTGGCGTAATGAGGCCGGGGCAGTTGGGGCCGATCAGACGGGTGGGGGTGGTGTCCAGGTAGGCGCGCACCTGCACCATGTCGAGCACCGGGATATTTTCGGTGATACAGACGATCAACTCGATGCCCGCATCGGCGGCCTCGATAATGGCATCCGGGGCAAAGCGGGCCGGCACATAGATGATGCTGGTGTTGGCGCCGGTCGCCTCGACTGCTTCCTTGACGGTATCAAAGACGGGCACATTGCCCACGGCCCACTCGCCGCCCTTGCCGGGCGTGACGCCTGCCACGACATTGGTGCCGTACTCGATCATCTGCTGTGTATGAAAGGCGCCCTCTCGCCCGGTGATGCCCTGAACGAGCAGGCGGGTCTGCTTGCCGACCAGAATACTCATGGTGTAGTCACTCCTTTTGCCGCGGCCACGGCCTTTTCGGCGGCATCGGCGAGGCTGGTTGCGGTGATCAAGTTGGCTTCGGCGAGGATGCGGCGGCCCTCTTCTTCGTTGGTGCCGACCAAGCGCACGACGAAGGGAACCTTGACCTCCAGGGTATCAATGGCGGCCAGCACTCCACGCGCCACTTCGTCGCAGCGGGTGATGCCGCCGAAGATGTTGATCAGCACAGCCTTGACGCGCGGGTCGGAGAGAATGATACGCAGCGCCGCCGCCACCTTGTCCGACTGGGCGCCGCCGCCGATGTCGAGGAAGTTGGCCGGCTCGCCGCCGTAGAGCTTCACAATATCCATGGTCGCCATGGCAAGGCCGGCGCCGTTGACCATACAGCCAATCTCCCCGTCGAGGTTGATATAGTTGAGGCCGAAGCGCCGCGCTTCCTGCTCGGCTGGGTCCTCCTCGTCGGGGTCGCGCAGCTCGGCCAAGTCTGGATGGCGGAAAAGGGCGCTGTCGTCGAGGGAAATCTTGCCGTCCACGGCCAGGAGTTTGCCTTCGCCGGTGATAACCAGCGGGTTGATCTCGGCGAGCGTGGCGTCATTTTCGACGTAGACGCGGTAAAGGGCTTGGGCGATGCCGATAAAGCTGCGAATATGCTCTTTGGGCAAGCCAATGCCGTCGGCCAGGATGCGGGCCTGGTGGTCGCGCAGCCCAAGAAAGGGGTGAACCGCTACCGTCACGATCTTCTCCGGTGTGGAGGCGGCGACCTGCTCGATGTCCATACCGCCCTCGCTGCTCGCCATCAACACCACACGGCGGCGCGCCCGGTCCAGCACCGCGCCGAGATAAATTTCGGTGCGAATGTCGGCGGCTTCGTCCACCAGTACCTTTTTGACCGTAAGCCCCTTGATGTTCATGCCCAAGATGGCAGCGGCCCGCTCTTCGGCCTCGTTGGGCGTCTTGGCAAGCTTGATGCCGCCCGCCTTGCCGCGCCCGCCGACCAAGACCTGGCTTTTGACGACGACGGGGCCGCCTAAGCGCACCGCGATATCGCGGGCTTCGGATGGCGTCTCCGCCACTTCACCCTTGGGAATGGGAATGCCATATCTGGCAAAGATGCGTTTGGACTGGTATTCATGTAGGTTCAACGCCGATCCTCCTTCGACAGTTGCACACGAGGGCGGGGTAGGCTGTGGGCGAAAGCCGCCAGATAAAGCAGGCACGCAGCGCGATGGCGCGTGGCTGAATGAGGTGGAGGCGCCGCGACTAGGGTCCCTACCGGCGCGGATAGGCGCCGCAGGTCGCTCACCCCGGCCATTATAGACTTGGCATTTCTCAACAGCCAAATCACCGGGCAATTTTCGCCTGGAATGACGCAAGCGCTCCCAATGAACGCAGCCGGTCCGGCGCGGGGCCGGTTTCGGAGATAGGGCGCGGCGGGGGTATAATCGCTGCGAG
>DATLZJ010000791.1:0-4157 GCA_035574055.1 Caldilineaceae bacterium | reverse complement strand
GGAGCCATAGGCCAGCTTCACGCCAAAACTGAGTCTTTCCGTGCTGAATCTTTCCGTGCGGTTGGTGAGAGTTGCCATGGAGCGACTCCTCGGCGCAGGCGCAGGATGGCAGGCGACGATTGACCGGACTCCCGGCCTATTTCAGGAACAGCTCGATCACCGGCACGGCGACATCGGGCTGCTGCACCGGTAGTTCCAGCGTCAACGTGTCAGGAGCGAGGCCGCCCATGGTGGTGTTTTGCGCGGTCTGGTGAGGGTCAATCACCCGCCGCTTGATCTCGGAGCCGTCGTTGAGGAGCTGGGCATATTCAACCCGCTGCGCCAGGCCAGGCAAATGCACGTGGCGGAAGGGCCAGGCGAAGAGGTGCAAATAGAGCCGGTTGCCCCGCTGGGTATAGCGACAGTCGGGGGGCGGAGTGAACTCGCTGGGGCCGCAGCCATAGATGGCGCGGCCATGCAGCCGCATCCATGCGCCGATGGCCCGCAGCCGCTCGACGGCGCGCGGCTCGAACTCCCCGCGGGCGTTGGGGCCGACGTTGAGCAGCAGGTTGCCGTCCTTGGAAACGGTGTCCACCAGCATCCGGATGAGCATCTCCGCTGGTTTCCAGTCTAGATTGTCGCGGTGATAGCCCCAACTGCCGTTGAGGGTCTGGCACGCCTCCCAGGTGACGGGCTGGCCGTCCACCATCAGGCGTCCCGCCGGTTGGTATTGTTCGGGCGTCTTAAAGTCGCCGCCGATCTCGAGCCGGTCATTGACGAGGATATGGGGCTGTAGCTCGCGCACCATCGCCAGCAGCTTTTCAGACTGCCAATCCGCTTTACCTTTTCCTTTCGACCAACCCCAGTCGCGGTCGGAATAGGAGAAGTCGAACCACATGATGTCAATCTTGCCGAACTGGGTCAACAGCTCGCGGGTCTGGCCGTGGAGGTATTCGGCATACTTGCGGATGTCGCGGTGGCGGTTGGCCTCGCGATAGGCCAGGTTCTCGCGCATGGGGTGCAGGCCATCTAGCGGGAACTCCGGGTGATGCCAGTCTATCACCGAATGGTAGAAGCCGACCTTGAACCCTTCGTTGCGGAAGGCGTCCACCATGGGCCGGAGCAGGTCGCGCCGCGCCGGCGTATTGGGCGCCTTGTAGTCGGTGAGGGCCGAGTCCCATAGACAGAAGCCGTCGTGATGTTTGGTGGTCACGACGAAGTATTTCATGCCCGCCTGCTTGGCCTCGGCGGCCCAGGCGGCCGGGTCGTACAGGTCCGGGTCAAAGTGGTCGAAGTAGGGCTGGTAGTCCTCGTCGCTGATCTGCTCGCGGTTTTTGACCCATTCGTGGCGAGCCGGCAAGGCATAGATGCCCCAGTGGATGAAGAGGCCGAAGCGGTCGTGGAGAAACCAGGATTTGTCGGGCATAGCGTCGTGTAGCTCCAAGCGATTCTAGGGGGTGGAGTGGGTAGAATTAGGTCTCAACGGCGCGCCAGTCGGCCAAGAGCGCGGTGAGACGCCGCTTGAGCGTCTCCGGCAGGCCGGCGGCTGGCAGCGCCGCCTCAACGTCCGGCAGAGTTAAGGAGTCCTTCTCTCCCTCACAGACAGGATGGGCTAGCTCGGCAATGGTCTCGCGCATGCCCGATACGCGTTTGCACTTGGTCCGGGGCAAGACCGGAGGGCAGCAAATGGTCGTTTGGCATTGTCTCCTGCCGGCGGTGGGGCGCATGACTCCAGCGCCCTCTATCCTACCCGCAGCGCGGTGATCCGGCAAACCTAGAGGCGCGGGTCCAGGGCGTCACGCCAGCCGTCGCCCACCAGGTTCAGCGCCAACACGGTGACGAAGATGGCAAGCCCAGGGAAGAACGAAAACCAAGGCGCTTCACGTACCCAGGAGCGGGCAAAGCTCAACATGGAGCCCCAGGAGGGTTCAGGCGGCTGGGTGCCTAGCCCCAGGAAGGACAGCGCCGCTTCGGCCAGAATGGCATAGGCCAGGGATAGGCTGACCTGGACGGTCACCGGGCCGAGGGCGCCGGGGAAGATGTGCCTCCACAGAATGTAGCCGGGACGAGCGCCGGTGGCGCGCGCCGCCTCGACATAATCTTGCTCTTTGACGGCCAGCGTCGAGCCGCGCACGATGCGCGCAAAGATGGGAATATAGACGATGCCGATGGCAATCATCACATTGACCGTTGAAGCGCCCAGCAGCGCCATGATCGAGATGGCAAGCAGGATAGCCGGAAAGGCAAAGATCACATCCATCACGCGCATGATGACGCTGTCGGCCATCCCGCCCAAGTAGCCTGCCAGGAGGCCTAAGGTAATGCCTGCGCTGGCGGCGATGCCGACGGCAATGGCCCCGACCTGAAGCGAGATGCGCGCGCCGTAGATGACGCGCGACAAAATATCGCGGCCAAAATCATCGGTGCCGAAGGGGTGGGCGGCGGACGGAGGCAGAAGCTGGTCCCGCATCGCCATGGCATAGGGATCATACGGGGCGAGCCATTGGGGAAAGAGCGCGGCGAGCACCAGCAGCGCCAGCACGACCAGGCTCGCCAGCGCCAGCCGGTGGCGGCGAAAGCGACGCAGCGCCCGCAACGCGGGAGGCTCCAGACGGCGAGATGTGACCGGCAGGGTTGGACGAGTCGCAAGCGTGACCGAGTTAGCCATAGCGGATACGCGGGTTTAGCCAGGTGTAGGCGATATCAACCAACAGGTTTGAGAAGGTGAAGGCCAGCGCCACGATCAGGGTGACGGCTTGAACGACCGGGTAATCGCGCTGGTTGATGGCCGTCAGCAGCATGGCGCCGACGCCAGGAAAGGCGAAAATCTGCTCGATGATCACCGCGCCGCCCAGCAACGCGCCGAACTGGATGCCGAGTACGGTGACGGTTGGGATCAGCGCATTCTTCAGCGCATGGCGCAGGAGGATGAGGTTGGGCGCCAGCCCCTTGGCGCGGGCTGTGCGGATGTAGTCCTGCACCAGCGTCTCGATCATCGAGTCGCGGCTGAAGCGTACCAGCGCGCCCATCAGAAAGAGACCCAAGGCGACCGCCGGCATGATCAGCGACTTGAGATGGGGCCAGACCCCGCGCTCCCACGGCACGTAGCCGGAAGCCGGCAGCCAGCCCAGGTAGAGTGAGAAGAAGAGGATCATCAGGATGGCGAACCAGAAGGAGGGCATACTGACGCCAAAGAGCGCCAGGCTGGTGATCGAATAGTCGAGTAGGGTATAGCGCCGCGCGGCGGAAAGGATGCCTGCCGGGATGCCCACCAGCACGGCGATCAACATCGCCAAGAGCGACAACTCCAGGGTGACAGGCAGGCGGGTCAGGATTAGCTCGGCCACGGGCTTTTTGCTAATGTACGAGGTGCCCAAATCGCCGCGCAGCAGATTGCCCAGCCAGATGCCAAATTGCACGAACCAGGGACGGTCCAGCCCAAGCGCATGGCGCACCCGCGCCAGCTCTTCCGGCGTGGCCTGGACGCCGAGCAGAGCAGTAGCCGGGTCGCCGGGCGTCAGCTTGAGCATGATAAAGACCGCAACCAGCACGCCCAGGAGCACCGGCGCCATTTGGACGAGACGGCGCAGAATGTAGCGGTTCATGGCATTGACCTGCCCGGCGGAGGCGCGTGGGTGTCTCCCTCCCCCGCCGGGGCGCTTGATCCTAATTTCGTGCCGACGGCGCTACCGGTCGAGCCAGACGGCGCGGAAGTCCATGTCATAGCGTCCGGTCATGGTGAAGTCTTTGAGGGCTGCGGTCGCTGCCATCACCGACTCCCGGTAAAGGATGTGAACCAACGGTACGTCTTCGATGAGCTTGGCCTGGATGCGGTAGTACAACTCTTTGCGGGCCTCTTGGTCGGTGGTCACGCGCGCCTCGTTCAACATCTCATCCATCTCCGGGTCTGAATAACGCCAGAGGTTGAAGACTTCGCCGGTGTGGTGCCACTGGTAGAAGAAGTCGTCGGGGTCGCTGCCGCCGGAGATCAGCACGATCTCCATCTCATAATTGCCCTCGGAGACGACCTGCTGGATCCAGGTGGACCACTCCAACTGTTCGATCTTGAGGTTGATGCCGATCTGGGCGAGGTCCTGCTGGAGCAGTTCGGCCATCTTGATCTGGTCGGGGTAGGTTGGGCTGACCTTGACGGTGATCTCGGTGGGCTTGGGGTCGGC
>DATLZJ010000790.1:0-10757 GCA_035574055.1 Caldilineaceae bacterium | reverse complement strand
CAGGCGGTTCGCCTACCACCGCCAGTTGGATGGCGCGGTCCATGCGTGCGGCCAGCGCCGGCGGGAGGGCCGTATCGAACTCCTCCAGCAGCAGGGCCAGGGTTGTGCCCACGAATTGCCGCCAGTTGGGGTCATAGTCGCGCCAGATGAGCGCCTCGGCAGGGGGCCGAGGTTCGCCGGGCCAGCGGCGGAAGGTACCGTGGTAGACCGTACCGGGCGTGTCATACTGGTTGTCCAGCACAGCGGCGATGACGCGCTGGGCGCGGGCGCGGTCATCGCCCTCATTGCGCAGCATGAGGCCCAGGGCAAACCAGAGCGAGTTGCGCACACTATGCTGAGGAGCGGTGTTGGCGGCAGCTTTGACCTCCGGCTCCAGCGCCAGCAGGGCGGCAGGTGGGTCCCAAAACTGCTCCGACCAGGCCAGCGAGGCGCGGGCCAGCGACGCGGCAAAAGATGTCATGTTGCTCATGGCTGCAATCTGCTGATCCTCCCCTTCTCCAGAGCCAGGGCGGCCAGCCGCCCACAGCTCTGCACGACAGCCGGCAGCGCGGCGTAGCGGGCGTCCTGGGTGTGGCCGTGGCGGTAGCGGGTGTAAAGTTGCTGGATGATCACGTCGACCTTGACCAGCCCGTAGACATAATAAAAGAGCGGGTCGGGGATGGCGCGGCGGCTGGCGGCGCAGTAGCGTTCGACCACCTGCTGCCGGTTCAAGTTGCCGGGCAGCGTCGTCAGCCCGAACATCGCTGCCAGGGGAGGTGGGTCGCCCGGCTCGGTCCAGTAGCCGAGCATGGTGCCCAGGTCCATGAGCGGGTCGCCCAGCGTACACATCTCCCAATCCAGCACAGCGCGGATGCAGGTCAGGTCTGCCGGGTCCAACAGCAGGTTATCGTATTTGTAATCGTTGTGGATAATGGCCGCGCCGGCCTCTGGTGGGATATGGTGGGCCAGCCATGCCATCGCCGCCTCCAGCTCAGGCTGGGGGTCGGTCTGGGCAGCCTGATAGCGTTGGGTCCAGCCGTGGATTTGGCGGGCGGTGTAGCCGGCGGGCTTGCCCAGGCCGGCCAGCCCTGCCGCCTCCACATCCAGCGCATGGATGGCGGCCAGGTTGTCCACTGCTGCGGCGGACAGCCCGGCCATGACCGCCGGGGGCGGCGCTTGGGCCGGCTCCAGGCCGGCGCGCAGGATGACGCCGTGCAGGCGCTCCATGATATAAAAGGGCGCGCCGATGACGCTGGGGTCGTCACAATAGAGGAGGGGCCGGGGAACCTTGTCGTAGACGCGGCTCAAGCCGGTCAGCACCCGTACCTCGCGGCTCATATCGTGGGCCGTAGCGATATGGACCCCCACGGGCGGGCGGCGCAGCACCATCTCCCGGTCGCCCATGCGGAGCAGATAGGTGAGGTTGGAATAGCCTTGAGGAAACTGGGCGACGGTCAGCGGGCCGGCCAGGTGGGGCAGGTGGGCCGTCAAATAGGCCGCCAGCGCCGCCAGGGGCAGCTCCTCGCCGGGGCGCACCGCGCCGGGCCGGTCCATCTCCGCATCAGGGGTCATGGGGGCAGGCTCATTCTAGGACGGAATCGAGAGAGACCATCAGGGCCGGCCTACGCTTCCTCTTGGAGGCGCTTCAGCACATGCCGCGCTACGACCCATTTATGCACCTCGTCCGGCCCGTCATAGATGCGGGCGGCGCGCTCGTGGCGGTACCAGTGGGCCAAGGGTGTGTCGTCGGTCATGCCCAGCGCGCCGTGGGCCTGGATCGCCCGGTCCAACACTGCTTGTAGGACGCCTGCCACAAAGAACTTGATGGTGGAGATCTCCACGCGCGCCGCGTACGCGCCCTCCCGGTCCATTTTCCAGGCGGCCTGGAGGACCATCAGGCGGGCGGCGTCAATCTCGGCGCGGCTCTCGGCGATCCAGTGGTGGATCGCCTGCTGATCGGCCAGATAGGCGCTGGAGGAGAGGCGGCGACGGACGGCATGGCGGCAGAGCAACTCCAGCGCCCGTTCACAGATGCCGATCCAGCGCATACAGTGGTGGATGCGCCCTGGCCCCAACCGCTCCTGGGCAATGCGGAAGCCCTCGCCCTCCGGTCCTAGCCGGTTACGTTGGGGCACGCGGCAATGCTCGAAGCGCACCTCGCCGTGGCTGGCGTGGTCGCTGCCCGGCTCGCCCATGACCGAAATGTTGCGCACCAGCCGGTAGCCGGGCGTATCGGTAGGCACGATGATCTGGCTAGCTCGGTGGTGGCGGCTAGGGGCGTCCGGGTTGGTGATCGCCATGACAATGGCAAAGGCTGCGCCCTCGGCCCCGGTGGTGAACCATTTGTGGCCGTCAATGACATAGTCATCGCCGTCCTTGACGGCCACGGTATCCATCAGGACGGGGTTCGAGCCGGCGTTTTGCGGCTCGGTCATGGCGAAACAGCTCCGGATGTCGCCGCGCGCCAGCGGCTCCAGATAGACACGCTTTTGCTCCTCACTGCCATAGCGCATCAGCACTTCCATATTGCCTACATCCGGCGCCTGGCAATTGAAGACATAGTGGCCCAGCGGGCTGCGGCCCAGCACCTCGCTGACAAAGGCGTATTCGACCAGGGGCAGCCCCATCCCGCCTAGCTCCTGGGGCAAGAAGGGCGCCCACATCCCCGCTGCCTTGACTTGTTTGCGTTTTTCGTCCAGGACGGGGAGCAACTCGTGGAACTCCCGGTTCAGAAAGGCCGGCTCAAGGGGGTATAGCTCCTGCTCAACAAAGGCGCGGATGCGGTCCACAATGGGCCGGACGTGCGCGGGCATGGCGAAATCCATGGGGTGAGGTCCTTGCGTAGCTGGGATGGATGACGCAAATAGGAGTAACGTCCGTCATGGCGAGCGGTGGGTGCGCCACAGGACACCACGGTGGTCCACGGCGATCAGGCTTATGCCGGTCAAACTAACTTGTCAGGGCCTGCCGGATGGCCGACAGCATGACATCTGGCCCTTCGTGCTTCATCACATAGCCCTTTACCTGCGGGCTGAGTCCATCGTGCCAATAAATGTTCCGGTCATGACCGGAGACAATCAGCGCGGGTAGCTCCGGCTGGACTCTAGCCAGTACGCGTAACAGCTCAATGCCGCTCATGCCCGGCAGTGATACATCCACCAAGACAATATCAGGCGACGCTTGTGGAATCTTCTCCAGCGCCTCCTCTGCCGACCCAGCATCGCCGCAGAGTTCCATATCCGGCTGGGCATTGAGAATGGCGGCAAAGGTGCTGCGTAGCCGTGGATGATCCTCAACGACAAAGATACGATAGGCCATGGAAATTCTCTCCGATGACGGAATAGGGCTAGGTCAGCGCCGCCGGGCGGGCAGATCAAGACGATTGGCGGTCATGGTTATTGGCGCAATTTCGCGGTGCGGGGAGAGCAACGGCCCTCAACCACAAGCTTCCGTGACCGTACATCCGTGACCATACAATAGACCATACGATAGTATACAACAGGAACCCGCCTGTGCGATGGACGGCGCAGCAGTGCTATCTTGGGCCGCCTGGCTGGCCTCCATCCTATCTAGCCTGCGATCTATCTAGACGCTATACAGCGGTGAATGGCGCAAAGCGAGCAAGCGGCGCTATGGTAAGCGCCAGGACAGATGCGCTTCGCTGTCTCACCTTGCGCCAGCGTTTGTGCGACAACCATGCTCGCAGACAAAAGCGCCGGCCCATCTCGAGGTGGAGCAACCCAACGCCATGCCTTCCCAAGACCCTCTTTTGTCACGTGCAGTCGAAACAGTTGAATCGGTACAGCAAGCTCAGATCGCCCATGTGGTCGAGCGCAACATTCGCGCGCTGCTGGAGCGCCGCCAACAAGAAGAGCGGCGCAAGGGCCTACAAGAGCGGCTCGCCGACTCCATCACCAGATTTACCGGCAGCATGACCTTTGTCTATCTCCATCTGGTCCTCTTTGGCGGCTGGATCGCCACGAATATCGGCTGGCTGCCGCTGCCGAAATTTGACCCATCCCTGGTGATCTTAGCAATGGCGGCATCGGTCGAGGCGATCTTCTTGTCTACCTTTGTCTTGATCAGCCAAAACCGAATGGCCGCCATGGCCGATAAGCGCGCCGACCTGGACTTGCAGATCAGCCTGCTCGCCGAGCATGAGATCACCCGGCTGCTGACCCTGGCGACGGCTATCGCCGACCGGCTACAGATTCAGGGCATCGAGGACCCGGAGCTGAGCGAGCTGGCCCAAGATGTCTTTCCTGAGAGCGTCCTAGATACCATCGAGGCGACCGAACAAGAGTACAACGGCCAAGAATCCAAACAAGAATACAAGGGAGATGAGAATCGCTTGTAAATCTCGCCTAGCGCCCCATGCCCATGGCTTGGTAAAGGTCGCCGGGGCTGCGAAACTCCTGGTCTGGGAGCCGATCCAGCGCAGCGATTAGCGCTTGGGGTCCATTGCGGCGGCGGATGTGCTGGATCAAGTCCTGCTTGCGCGCCGGAAACTCGATGCCGGCCAGGTGGCTCTGGAGCGTAGACTGAAGTCCGGACTGATGCCCCTGCTGCGCCTCTACGCCGGTCTGGACGCCAACGCTGGCCGGCGCGTCGCGCTGCTCCTGGCCGGCGCCCACCTCATAATGGCTCGCCGCCGTGTTACGCCGGCCACTGGTCTGGGCTGCACTCGGGTCCTGGTCTATACCGGTGTTGATGTCTTCGCCGGGGCTAAAGTCTACCCCAGGCCGTCCTCGCGGGCCGGACTGGCGGCTCTGGTCCTCCGATTCGCGGCCTACTGCATCGCTCTCGCCACGCCCGCCGCCCCACTGGCGCCCCTCTTCCTCTGTCGCCGGCCGATGAGGCGCCGGCTTGGCCTGTTGCCCCTGTTTCTCGTCCGCCATGACTGTCTCCTTCGCCACATTATTTTCTCTGCATCTTCTCTACGGCCATTGTGTTCCGTAGCCCGGTTTTCGCCATCGTTGGACGCGCAAAGCGAACCGCGCTCTGCCCGCTGAACGTTCAACGGCCACTGCGCGTTAGCCTAGTGAGGAAAGAGCACCGGCACAAGCGATGGGCATACAGGCGGGGGGCATAGCGTGAGGTACACACCTGCGCCGGCAGATTTCCAATCGTCGTGTTGTAGTGGCCCTACCGGCGGGGCGGGATCAGTGCAGCCCGTCGAGGTGAGGCAAGAGGACAACGCTCTCCTGCTCCTTTGGGTCGGTGCGCGCGATGACCGCAAGACAAGGCTCCGTTTGGCTGCGGTTGTAGGGGAGGTGGGACATGTTGGCCGGGATGTAAATGAAGTCCCCGGCGCGCACCTCGACATGCTGCTCTAATTGTTCGCCGAACCACATGCCGCCCTCCCCCTGGAGGACATAGACGGCGCTCTCATGCTCGGCGTGGAGATGGGCCTTGGCCCGCCCGCCGGGTGGGATTTCGATCAAGTGCATACAGAGATGTTGCGCCCCGGCGTTCTCTGCCGAGATGCCGGAAAAGCGAGTAAGCGCCTGTTTGGACTCCAGGCCCACCTCCGGGCGAATGACGACACAGGTAGGGGTAATCTCGGTTGCCATCGCTTGCTCCCTTTTTCGATGAATTCACAGCTTGCCGCCGGCCCGTCCTGCTTGGCACGCTCTCAAGCTCTATCCCAGAATACAACCTATGTCTCTACCAGGATGTGTTGATCTGCGCCGCAAACAAGCATACATTTGGGTTGATGTTACTGTGTCCTACAGCAGCGTAAGTCCGGTGTGGCGCAGACAAGCGAGCATCGGCCAGGAGATTCACTGATGGACTCACTCATGGAGATAGAAAGAGTAGACTCCGCTGCGGAGCCGGAGAACGAGCCGCCGCCCGAAGCGCGCCCGGCTAGACTCAAAGGGAACCCGCCGCCTACCTTCAATTGGGCTATCTATGCCGATGCGACCTTGGCCGGGCTATCGGCCTTGATCCCCATTCCCTTTATAGATAGCCTATTTGAGGAATACTTCCGGCGGCGCATGATTCACACCATCGCCCATCAGCGCAGCCGCGCTTTACATCCGGCGGCTGTGCGGGCGCTCAACCAGAACCCGCTGATGAGCAGCGCGCGCAAGCTGCTCACCCTGCCCTTGACCCTGACTATTGGCCTGCTCGTCCGGCTGTCGCGTAAGCTGCTCTACTTCTTGAGCATCAGGCGTGCGGTCAACCTGCTGACCTACTACTGGCGGCGCGCCTACCTGCTCGATTATATGGTGCGCCAGGGCCACCTCAGCGCCCAGGAATCGGCTGCGGCCGCGGTTGCCGCGCTGGATGCGGTGCTGGTCCAGAGCGGCAGCGGCCCCTTCCGCTGGCTGGCCCAGCATGTGGTCAACCATACGCCCCATGTGATCCGGACGCTCTGGCACGCGCGCCATGGGCAGGAGGACCCGCCGATGCTCACCATCCGCGCCGAGTTGGCGGCGCGGTGGCCGGCCCTTAGCGACTATCTCGCCACCCTGGCCCGCCGCTATGATGAGCAGTTTGAGACCATGCACCGCCTGAGCCGGCTGCGACGCCAACACCACTACGCGCTGCACGGCCAGTTGCAGGAGGGCTAGCGCCGGCGCAGTCCGCGCGTCTCATTCTGCACGTTTGCCGGGCAGCCATATCTCCAGCGCGCGGGGCTGTACCTCAATCGTAACCAAGCCATGAGCGGGCGACGACCAGCCCGCTCGCGGCCGCACCTCGGCGTCAACATGGAGGGGAAAGCCTGACCAGGCAATTTCTAACCGGCGCGCCCGACGATACTCCACATTGGGCAGTTGGTCAAGGCCCCCAGCTACCCCCCTGACCAAATAGCGCAAGAGGCTCTCTTGGGCCTCATTCCGAACCAGGGCGACATCCAGCAGCCCATCGTAGGGGTCTGCTTCGGGCGCTAAGTGGAGCCGCGGCCCAATCGCTCGGGTATTGAGCATCTCAACCAGTACAAAGTCGCCCATCACTTCGTCTTCATCCAAGACGAGGCGGCAGGGGTAGCTTTGCCAGCGCCGCGCCGTGTCAATCACGGTCGAGAGGCTACGCAAGATGCTCTTGCCCTGGGCAGGGTCATAGGTAGAGAGAACATCGGCGAAGAAGCCAAAGCCGGCGCCTTCCAGGAAAATGTCCTCACCCCACGGCGCCCAGACCAGCCCCAGGTCAAAGGCCCGTCGCTCCGGCACGGCCAGCCCCGCCAGGTCTCTGGGCTTCAGGTCCTGAATGCCGAGCGTGTACGCGATGTTGTTGGCGGTGCCCATCGGCACAATGGCGAGGGGCAGCTTGCGCGTGCGCAGGCGGCTCGCCACGGCGCGCACGGTGCCGTCGCCGCCCGCTGCTACCACCAACCCATTCACCTGGTCCAGCAGCCCGTCCAGGTCGGCCTCGCAGGCGGTGGGATGGTGGATAGGGGTAAAGCCGGCCTGGGCCAGCCCGTGGTGCAGGTCTTCCAGCTTATGGCGCTGCTTGATGATGCCCGATGTCGGGTTGAAGATGATATGGGCCTGCATAAATGGGTCTGCCAGAACCTGGGGTGATGCCTGGAGATATTATTGGGCATCCAGTGACGCCACCGGCTGGCTCTGCACCGTCGCCTCGCGGGCGCCCCGCCAGACCAAGAAGTAGACCACCGCCCCGACCACCACCGGCAGAAAGATCATCACCACGCGGAAGAGCGCAACCACGGCGGCGGCGGTATTGGCATCCAGCAAGGCAGCCGCGGCCAAAAATCCGACCATGCTGGCATCCACCACACCGACGCCTGCCGGCACGGGGACAACGCGCCCTAAGAGGCTGGGCACGATAAAGGCCAGGAACATGCTCCAGTAGGCCAAATTCAGCCCCATGCCCCATACAGCCAGCACCAGCACGGCAAACTTCATGGCAAAGCTAACGGCGGTAATGCCAAAGGTGAGCGCCAGCAACGACGGCGAGCGCAGCGCGGGCAAGGCGCCCTGGAAGTTGCGCAGGGAATGGGCCAGGTTGAAGCGCCCGGCTATCCGCAAGGCCCACCCATTGATCCACCGGCGCGAGCGTTGCCACCAGAACAGCAGCGTCACGACCACCAACACGCCCAGGATGATCGCCACCGGCATCCGCGCCGGCTCAAACCAGAGCGCCGCCAGCAGCGAGCCGCCGATCAGGAGCAGTTGGTCCTCCAGGCTGGCGAGCAACACCGGCGCGCTGCTCCGCCCCAAGTCCATGCCGGCCTCTTTCATCATGCCTGCTTGGGCGGCCACGCCGCCGGGCAACATGGCTGCCGGCTGTCCAGCAAAAAAGACCTTCCAGGGCAGCTTCCAAGGCACCCGGCAGATAGGTTGTAAGAGGAGTTGAAAGCGCCAGGCCTTGAGCAGCAGCGCACCCGCAGCCGACAGGAGCATGAGCGGCAGATAGCGCCACTGGAAGCTGCGCAGCGCGGCCAGGATTGCCTCTCCTTGCAGATACTTCATGGCGGCAATGACCAGCCCGACCAGCACGGCTACGGTCAGCCCGATCTTGAGCATCTTGGTCATCCGTTTGGATGGTTTCGGCGGGTGTAGGACACGCCGTGTGGCGGTCTTAAGTTTCATCGTTTATGGTTTTCTTTCTCAGCGTTGGCGCCGGTCAGCGATCTTGTGTAGACTTGTGTAGATGCGGCAAATGTAGATGATAGGGTTGAGCCGGGCAAAGGCCGCCCAGTTGTGGCCTGCCGGCGTGGCAAGAAGTGCGCCCTGAGACAGGCGATGGCCCATGGCGTGTCTGGTGCAGCAAGTAACGCGCAATGTCAGCCCACATGCGCAGGTGGGACCAGTAGCCGGCCAAGCCCGGCCGTTTTTCGGGCCGCATCCGGTGGGTGACGCCCGGCCAGGCTACCCAGGCGACTGCATAGCCCTGCCGCCGGGCGTGGAGGGTCAACCCGACCTCGATGCTCCAACCCGCTTCGGCAAAGCCGGGCATGCCGGCAAAACGGCTCCAGCGCAGACAACGTTGGCCGCTCAAAAAGGGGGTCAGCCGGTGAGACCAATCCGTCTGGCGCCGCCCTCCGCTGAAGCGGGCAATCGCCATCTCGACCTTCCCCTGGGCGACCGGCGCTGCCAATGAGCGGATATGGTCCGGCTTGACCCCAATCAAGTCAGCGTCGAGGAACAGGACAACCTCATGCTCGGCCAGATGGGCGCCGGCCAGCATGGCCCGAGCTTTTCCGGCATTGCGCGCCTGCCGGACCAAGCGAAACCGTGAGTCACAGGCGCAGGTCTGGCGCGCAAGATGGCCTGTATCGTCAGTCGAGCCGTCATCCACGACGATGATCTGAGCCACCTGGCCCACCGGCAACAGCGCAGCCAAGACCGCGCTGATTGTCTGTGCTTCATTGTAGGCCGGTATGACCACGCTGACCGGGATATTTGTGCGATGACTCATATGTCTTGTTCGTTTGCGGCCTGTTGGTTTGTAGCCTGTTTGTTTATGAGAGGTCAGCCGCCCTCGCCTGGTTTTGCTGCAGGCTACTTTACTGGTTCAGCCACCGAGGGTATATAGACCGGTATAGAAGGGCCGGGCATACGCGACGAGCGATTCTGTGCGCTTGCCGGCCATAACCTATCCCTCAATATGCCCTACAAGTGTATGGTCATCGGTGGCGCACGGGTTAGACGTGGGGAAGACTCTGTCTGAGCGCTGCTGGTATGGGTGGAGGAGTGTGCTGTGAATAAGCTGGCGTATAAGCTCGAACAGTGGGCGGCGCGCAACCGGTGGTCACAATTAGGTTGGCAGCGCAGCCGGGCGCTGGTGAAGGGCTTTTGGGCGCGTGTGGAGCTGAACTACCTGATCGCCCTGCTTCTGATTGCAGCCGGCGTGTGGGTCTTTTTGGCCTTGGCCGGCGAGGTGGTGGAAGGGGACACCCATGCCTTTGACGAAGCCGTGTTGCTGGCGCTGCGGAATCCGCACGACCATGCCGATCCGTTAGGCCCGCCGTGGGTTGAAGAGATGGGGCGCGACCTCACCGCCTTGGGCGGGACGGCCATCCTCGCTTTGGTGACGGCAGGCGTCGCTGGCTACCTTGTGCTCGTGCGGCGCTGGACCATGGCCTGGCTGGTGGCGCTGGCGGTGGTGGGCGGCGCCTTGATCAATATGGCGCTCAAGGCAGGCTTCGACCGGCCCCGGCCCGATCTCGTACCCCATTATACCGTCATTTACAACGCCAGCTTTCCCAGCGGCCACTCCATGTTGGCGGCAACCATCTATCTGACGCTCGGGGCGCTGCTGGCGCGGCTGCAAAGGAGCCGGCGCATGGCCGCCTATATCATGGCAGTCGCGATCATCGTCACCGTCCTAGTCGGGTTGAGCCGGGTCTACCTGGGAGTTCACTGGCCGACGGACGTAATCGCCGGCTGGGCCGCGGGCGCGGTTTGGGCGGTGCTCTGCCTAGTCTTTGTCTGGTGGCTGCAACAACGCTGGCAGACGCGTCGCCAGCGTAAGGAGCTAGCCGAGATCGCTCCGGAGTCTACCGAGCAGGAACGTGCGGTGGAGCGGGCCATCGCCCGTCACGCCGATACCTAATGTTCACGCTCGGCGGCTAGAGCGCTATCCACAATTTCGCTCCATCAGGGGTTGACGGCAAGGCCATTGCGCAGTAGGATGGAGATGTGCAACTGGAAGGAGCGCCTGTTTGAGCGAAACGCATCTTGAGCCGCGCCCACCGGCCCGCTTTGCTCATCCGGTGGAAGAGACCTTTGCGCGTATTTTGGACTATTACGGCGTCGAGTGGGAATATGAGCCGCGCACGTTCCCGCTGGAGTGGGACAGCGACG
>DATLZJ010000789.1:0-6873 GCA_035574055.1 Caldilineaceae bacterium | reverse complement strand
GGCTTCTTCCTCAACGAAGACAACCCCGGCGGTTTGAGCGATGCCGAGATGTTGGCGCGCAGCAAGCTGGCAAACGCCATCATGTACTTTGCCCGCGGGGCGCCGGTCATCTATTACGGCGACGAGCAGGGCTTCACCGGGGACGGCGGCGACAAGGATGCGCGGCAGGACATGTTCCCCAGCCAGGTCGCCAGCTATAACGACGATGACCTGATCGGCACTGACGCCACCACCGCCGACGACAACTTTGACCCCACCCATCCGCTTTATCAGGCCTTCGCCCAATATGCCGAGATCTACCAGGCGCATCCCGCCCTGCGCGGCGGCGCGCAGATTCACCGCGCGGCAGCAGACGGCCCCGGCGTCTATGCCTTCAGCCGTATTGACCGGGAGGAGCAGGTTGAGTACATGGTCGCGCTCAACAATGCCGAGACCGTCTCCACGGCTGATGTCCCCACCTTCTATGGGGGCGGTGTGGACTTTGCGCTGGTCTATGCCGAGGGAGGGACGGTGGCGGCCACGCTCACCACTAGCGCCGAGGGCCGGTTAGCAGTGAGCGTGCCCGCAATGGGTTTTGCTATCTATCGGGCGAGCCAACCCATCCCCGCTTCGAGCGCAGCCCCTGTGGTGAGCATCGCCGGTCTAGCGGCGCACCAGGAGGTGACGCTCGGCTTTGATGAGCTGGACGGCAACCTAGTGCCCCAGCGGCTGGAGGTGCGCGCGACTGTCGCCGGCAACCACTTTGTCGAGGTGACCTTTGCCGTGCGCGAGCGCGGGACGGAGACGTTCAGCGTGATCGGCGTAGACGACAACGCTCCCTACCGTGTCTTTTACGATGCCTCCAGCTGGCCGGCAGGCACGCAGCTCGACTTCTTGGCCGTGGTCAATGACCTGAACGGCCACTACAGCAGCGCTTTTGTGGAGGGGGTCCAGCCAGTCTATGCGGAGAGCGAGCCGCCGGTCGCCGATGCCCGCTATGCAGTGATCCACTATCAGCGCAGCGACGGTGACTACGGCAACCCTGCCTCGGAGGACTTCAATCACTTTTGGGGGCTGCATGTCTGGGGTGAGGGCGTGGCGACCGAGCAGCTACCGGAGTGGACCGACCCGATCCGCTTCTGGGGCGAGGATGGCTATGGTCGCTTCGCCTGGATTGAGCTGACCAATCCAAGTGTGGATATCGGCTTTATCGTTCACCGCGGTGAGGTCAAGGACGGCACGACCGCCGACCGCTTCTTCAACCCGGCCCGTGACGGCGCTGAAATCTGGCTGAAGCAGGACGAGCCTAACTTCTACACTTCCCAAGCCGCGGCCCAGGGATATGTCACCATTCACTATCACCGGCCTGACGGCCAGTATGCGGGCTGGGGCCTCCATCTGTGGGGCGACGCCATTGCCGGCGACGTGGCGACCGAGTGGGCCAGCCCGCGACTGCCGGACGGCACAGACGATTTCGGTCTCTTCTGGCAAGTGCCGATTATAGACGCCGCGCAGCCCGTCAACTTTATCATCCACCGGGGCGACGAGAAAGACCCCGGCCCTGACCAGTCACTCGATCCCCAGGAGACTGCATCGGTCTGGGTCCGGTCGGGCGATGAGACCCTCTATTCGCAAAAATGCGCCGCGACCCACGAGGCGATCCTCCACTACCGCCGCCCCGCGGGCGATTACGGAGACTACAACAGCAGCAACTTTGCCGATTTTTGGGGGCTGCACACCTGGCAGGCCGCCGAGGACCCTGGCTGGACGACGCCGCGCAAACCCAATGCAACGGACTCCTTTGGCGTGGTCTTCCGTGTGCCGCTCTTCGCCCCGCGCCCCGCCGAGCTAGGCTATATCTTGCATCGAGGCGATGAGAAGGACCCCGGCCCCGACCAGTTCCTCAACTTTGAGCGGTGGGGCTGCGAGGTCTGGCAGGTGCAGGGAGCCGACCCAGAAGCGCCCTATGTCCTACCGATCCCTGCCGGTCCTAGCTCCGCGGCCGACCTGAGCAAAGCGCGCGCCCACTGGATTGACCGTGACACCATTGCTTGGGACGTAGCGGCCGCGCCGTCCTACAGTTACCAACTTCACTATGCCGCCGAGGGCGGCTTGGCGCTGGCAGACGGGGTGGTGAGCGGCGGCGCGTCCATCCCGCTTATCTATGACCCGGCGGGCCTGACGCCGGAGCAGCAGGCGCGTTGGCCCCACCTGGCGGGCTATCAAGCCTTTAAGGTTCGCGAGCAGGACCAGGCGCTTGTGCCTGAAATCCTCAAGGGACAACTCGCCGTCTCGGCGGGCACGGCGGACTTTGCGGCGGACGCCACCGGCCTCCAGATCCCGGGCGTGCTCGACGACCTCTACTTCTACGACGGCCCGCTGGGGGTGGTCTTTGAGGGCGACGCGCCGACCGTGCGGGTTTGGGCGCCAACGGCGAAATCGGTCAGGCTTCACCTTTTTGACGACGCGCATGGCGATGCCGTGCAGGTGCTTGACCTGGAACTGGGCGAGCAGGGCGCCTGGAGCGTTGCCGGCGAGGCCGGGTGGAAGGGCAAATACTACTTGTTCGAAGTCGAGGTCTATGTGCCCAGCACCGGCCAGGTCGAGCGGAACCTGGTGACGGACCCCTACTCGCTGGCCCTCGCCGCCGATTCGACCCGCTCGCTGATCGTGGACCTGAACGACCCGGCTACCTATCCGGAGGGGTGGGGAACCGTCGCCAAGCCGCCGCTGGCCGCGCCGGAGGATATTGTGCTCTACGAACTGCATGTACGCGACTTCAGCATCAGCGACGAGACAGTTCCGGCAGCGGCGCGTGGTACCTTTATGGCCTTTACCTATCCCGACAGCAACGGCATGACCCATCTAGCGTCGCTGGCCGAGGCCGGGCTGACCCACGTCCACCTGCTGCCGGTCTTCGACTTCGCCACCGTGCCGGAGGAGAGGAGCCGGCAAGTGGAGCCGGCGATTGAGCCTAACCCCGCGCCCGATTCGCCTCAGCCCCAGGCGGCCATTGCCGCTGTGGCCGACCAGGATGGCTTCAACTGGGGCTATGACCCCTACCATTACACCGTGCCCGAAGGCTCCTACGCCACCGACCCAGAGGGGATCACGCGCATTGTTGAGTTCCGCGCCATGGTCCAGGCGTTGCACGCAGCGGGCCTGCGCGTGGTGATGGATGTGGTCTACAACCACACGACCGCCGCCGGCCAGGCGGAACGGTCGGTGCTGGATCGGATCGTGCCCGGCTACTACCACCGGCTCAACCTCGACGGCGAGGTAGAGACCAGCACCTGCTGCCCCAACACGGCCAGCGAGCACGCCATGTTCGAGAAGCTCATGATTGACTCGCTCACCACCTGGGTGACTCAATATGGCGTGGACGGTTTCCGCTTTGACCTGATGGGCCACCATATGAAGAGCAACATGCTCAAGGTGCAAGAGGCGCTTATGGCCCTTGAGCCGACCCTCTACCTCTACGGCGAAGGCTGGAACTTCGGCGAGGTCGCCAATAATGCGCGTGGCGTCAACGCCACCCAGCTCAATATGGCGGGAACCGGCATCGGAACCTTCAGCGACCGCCTGCGCGATGCGGTACGCGGCGGCGGGCCATTTGATGAAGGGGAAGCGCTGGTCGCCAACCAAGGCTTTAGCAACGGCCTCTGGACCGACCCCAACGCCAACAACGACGCCAGCCCTGATGAGCTAGACAGGCTGCTGCTCTACAGTGACCAGATCCGGGTCGGGCTGGCCGGCAACCTGGCCGACTATGAGTTTACTGACCGGAACGGCAACAGGGTCACGGGCGCAGGGGTAGATTATAACGGCAGTCCGGCGGGCTACACCCAAGACCCCCAGGAGCATATCATCTACGTGGAGGCCCACGACAACCAGACGCTGTATGACAACAATGCTTACAAGCTGCCGCTGGACACGACCCTGGCCGACCGGGTACGGGTGCAGAACCTGGGGCTGGACCTCACAGTCTTTGCCCAGGGCGTGCCCTTTATCCATGCCGGCGCGGAGCTGCTGCGCTCTAAGTCTATGGACCGCAACTCCTATAACTCCGGCGACTGGTTCAACCGGCTGGATTTCAGCTACGAGCACAACAACTTTGGCGTAGGGCTGCCGCTGGCGAGGGAGAACGAGGTCAACTGGCCGCTGATCGGCCCGCGGCTGGCGAACCCGGCGCTGCACCCAGACAGCGCGGCCATCCAGGCCACCGCCGCCCACCTGCATGAGAGCTTGTCCATTCGTAAAAGCTCGCCGCTCTTCCGCTTGCAAACCGAGGCCGATGTGATGGGCCGCGTCGAGTTCTACAACACCGGCCCCAACCAAATCCCCGGCCTGATCGTGATGAGCCTATCGGATGAGGTTGCAGGGCTGGACGACCTGGACCCGCAGGCGGAGCAGATCGTGGTGTTGTTCAACGCCGATGATGTGGAGCATACGATCACCATCGCCGAGCTGGCGGGCCAGGAGTTCCGTCTGCATCCGGTTCAGGCCGGCTCGGTGGATAGTGTGGTGCAGCGCGCTATGTTCGACCCGCAGACGGGCGCATTCTCGATCCCGGCGCGCACCACGGCAGTCTTTGTTCAAGACGGGTAAACTAGCGACGGGCAAGAGGGGCCTCTTTGCCGGCCTATTGGATTGCTTTTTGCAGGTATCTGGGGCGCAATGCTAGAATGAGCAATCAAAAGGGATCTGTAAGTTGATCTCTGTACATTCCGTTACGAAGTCTCCAGCTTCCTGTCATACTCCCATTTCGGATGGCCTTTGCAGCATCGTGAGGCCGGTAGCTCACAATCACGCATAGGCGTGTCATGTGTCGCTGTCTTGTGGTGGTCTGTCAAGACCCATAGACCGTGGATTTCACACCGGAGGAGCCTACTATGCGCGAATCTTCGCAGTTATCTCGACGTAGCTTTTTGCGCCTTAGCGCCGGCGCTGCTGTGACCGGTGTTCTGGCGGCCTGTACACCAGGCCAACCGGCTCAACAAGGCAACGCCCCGGCTGCCGGGGGGGAGTCGGCGCCAGCAGCCGGAACAGTGACTCTACGCTTCGTTACCAATCATGGAGAGGCCGACCAGCCCCTCTTCCAGAAGGTGCTTGACGAATTTGCCGCCCGTGAGCCGGATATTGTCATCGAACATCTGGATATTGCCGGCGCCGAATTCTACAATGCCATCAATACGCAGGGCGCTGCCGGGCAATTGCCGGATGTTTGGTACACCCGCACCTTTGATGTGCCGGTCTACGCCAGCAAGGGGTGGACGACCAACTTGCAGCCATACGTAGACCGCGATGCTGAAGAGGTCAATGTGGACGATTTCTGGCCGGCGGAGGTTGCCCAGATGCAATGGCAGGGCAATCTCTATGCCCTCCCCTACGACTTTTCGAACGTGGGCATCTACTACAACAAGAACATGTTCGACGAGGCCGGCGTCCCCTATCCAACCAATAACAACTGGACCTGGGATGACCTGCTGGAGGTGGCGCTCCCGTTTGTTAAGCAGGAGGGCAGCGAGTTTACCGGCTGGGGTCTGGATATGTACCTGTGGAACTGGGTGTTCCATGGCATCCTGTACGGCTGGGGTGGGCAGCTCTGGTCCGAGGATTTCAAGACGTTCTTGGCGAACAGTCCGGAGAATGAGGCGTGCCTCCAGTGGTTCAACAATGCCCGTGAGCAGGGTCTGTATCCAGAGGCAGGGGCTGCGCCCCAGGGGGTGAACCCGTTTGCCGCGGGGTTAGTGCCGATGGCCTTCCAAGGCTCCTGGGCGACGGTCGCCTTGCGCGCCGAGATCGGCGACCGGTTTGACTTTGACTGTGTGGCGATGCCCAAATCGCCCACCGGCGAATCCTGTATCAACGCAGCCGGCGGCGCCTGGGGCATCGCCTCCAATACGGTGGATGTGGAAGCGGCATGGACCTTTAACAAGTTCCTGACCAGCACCGAAGCCACCAATATCCTCATTTCGGAGCCGCTGCGCAGCATCCCCGGTCGCCGCTCCTCGGTTCCGCTGTGGAATGAGACGGCCTCTTCGGGCGGTCTGCCTCCGGCCAATGTCGAGATCTTTGCCGAGCAGATGGAAATTGCCCATGCCGCGCCCTATCCGCCCTATTGGCAGGACTATGGGCGAGCATGGGACAATATCATCGTGCCCTATCTCAACGGCTCTGTCGAGGATGACGCCGCAACCACGCTCCAAGCATTTAGCGACGAGGTCACCCGGATCATTGAGCAGAATATGGAGAGCCTCGGCTAACCATCAGGCCGTTGCTCTTTGTGCCATCGCAGATGTGTGTTGGCGACAGCAGGGGCTAATCGCGATTAGCCCCTGCTGTCGTTAGCGCCCGGCTGCTGGCCGGGTGTGGTTGACTCCTGGGGGAGCATATGTTACCACTGTCCATCTCCATTCTGCCGAAATCCAGGCTCGCCCGGATCGAGGCGTTCCAAGGTTTTCTCTTTATCTTGCCCTGGGCCATCGGCTATCTGCTTTTCCGCTTGGGGCCACTGCTTTACTCCCTGTATCTTAGCTTTACCGATTACCGGGGCAGCGGGGCCATTGAATTGGTCGGGCTGGATAACTACATCTATATGCTGACCGAGGACCCCCGATTCATTGACTCTGTACGTTCGACCTTTCTCTTTGTGATTGGCTTTCTGCCCCTCAATTTGATCATTGGCTTGGGGATTGCGCTGCTGATGAACCAGCGTGTGCGAGGCATTACCTTGTTTCGCACCATCTACTACTTGCCGGCGGTCACCAGCGGCGTCGCCGTCGCCATTCTCTGGCAGTTCGTCTTTCACAAGCAATGGGGGATTCTCAACGGCCTCCTGGGCCTGGTAGGCATCCCCAATATTGGCTGGCTGGTGGACCCGGCATGGGTTAT
>DATLZJ010000788.1:0-3091 GCA_035574055.1 Caldilineaceae bacterium | reverse complement strand
GTCGCCTCCGGCGGCGGTTGGGGCACGACGGTCTCAACCGGCGGCGGGGGCGGCGGCGCCTCTTGCGGAGGCTCGCCGGTCAGCCAGGCGACCAGCAGGAGAAAGAGCGAGAGGAAAAAGCGAAAGACGGCAAAGAGGGTGAAGTAGATGGCCGAGAGGATCGCGGCCAGGAGCTGGGCCAGGTAGAAGGTGCCGCCTAGGGGCATCAAGGCGGCGACGACCCCCACCACGATAATGAGGGCCAAGGCATAGGCAGGCCAGTTGCGCAGGACGCTGGGCGCGTTGGGCGTTCTTTGGAGCGTCCAGCGGGCGCGCAGCAGGGCGATCTGCCCCTGGCTGATCAACACCAGCCCCAGCAGAAAATAGACGATGATGGCGCCGATCACCACCGGATCAATGCGCTGGCGAACGAGGCCCATCAGTTGAAAGCCCCCTTGAGGCAGCTCCGCCCGCGAGCCGGCGGCCAGGATGACCAGGAGGATGCCGCCCATGACCCAACGCCCGACAAAGCGGCGCAAGATGGCAGGGCGGTCGGTGTAGACCGGGCGCGCCGTATCCTGCCAGCGGTCGCCGAAGGTGCGGGCCATGTAGAGGTCATCCGGCTGGAGCGCCAGGGCCAAAAGGTCTTCGGTCATGGCCGCAGACATGAACCAGGCCAGCCCCACCACAAACAACCCGACGAGGAAATAGCCGTCCAGCAGGGTATCCAGCGGTCGCACAAAGAACTGTTCAATGCCCGGCCAGTCGCCCGCGGCCAGCCAGATGCCCACGCGCGTCACCATCAGGATCAGGAGCAGCTCGGCGGCGCGGTAGCCGCTGCTGCGCCGGCTGCGCTGGCTGGGCTGGGCCAGCCAGGTGCTGGAGATGCTGGCGATGACCGAGGCGGCCATGCCAAGTAGGACCAAAAGCTGGGTGTAGGCCGGCGGCAACTCCGGCGCGAGCCGGCGGATAAAGGCCAGCAGCGCCAAGACCAGACAGGCCGCCATGACCGCGATGATCAAGGGGCGTAGAACCGACAGCATCCACGGCTGGTCATACAGCTCGGAGGTGCTGACCGGCGCTTCCGGCTCAGGCAAGGGTACGGTTGGTTGAGATTCAGCCACGGCTCTTCTCCACAGGGCTGGTGGCTGATAGCTGGTAGCCAGAGCCAAGAAGACATGTCTCCCCTCTGGGCCACCAGCCACCGGCCATCAGCTGCCAGCCTACACCGCGTGCAATTCCTTTTCCCAGACGGTGCGATGCAGGCTCAGGCCCAACCGCTCGCCCTGGGCGCGCAGCCGGTCGAACTCCGGTTGAGCCGTACAGACCAGCACTACCACGTTCGAGCCGCGGCGATAGGCTTCATGCAGGGTCCACAGCGTCGCCTCGTTGACCTGAGGCGTCACCACCACCAGCGTCGTCCCCCACTCCAGGTCGGCGATCTGGCGGGGCAGCCACTCGGCCAGAGTTTGCTCGAACTCATGCATCTGCACCCGCGCCAGCGCCGTCAAGATGGAGACGAGCTGGCCCTGCCCCTGGTGAGTCGGGATGGGCGCGGTCAGCTTGCCTGTCACCGAATCCAGCCCATTGGTGAGCAGCCCGACGGGTTGGCGCTGGCCCACCACATAGTTGGCGACTGAGGCGGCGACGACAATGGCCCACTCGCTGCTGCCGATGGCGCCGCTGATCGGGTAGGCGTTGCGGTTGAGGTCCAGCACAATCGCCACATTGAGGGCGATGGCCGGCTGGAACTTCTTGACCAGCAGCGTATCTTCGTGGGCGCTGGCCTTCCAGTGAATGCGGCGCAAACTATCGCCGCTCACATAGGCGCGCACGCCGGCCATGCGGTTGGGGTCCTCAAAGATACGCTGGCGCGCCGCCAACACGCCAAAGGGCGACCGGCTGGGCAGCCCCAGCTTGTGCAGCGACACCACCTGAGGATAGACGGTGACATAGACGGGCGCGTTCTCCTGCCAGGTGGACTCGGTAAAGCCAAAGAGGTCGCCGGTGGTCAGGGTCAGGGGGCCGACGGCATAGTAGCCCCGCCGCTTGCAGTGCAGCGTATAAACGTGGTCGAGCTGGGCCTTGGCCCCCACCCCAAGCACCCAGCGGTAGGAGTCGGTCTCCTTGAGGTCCAGCGGCGCCCGCTCTTCGACCAGCAGCCAGGGCAGGGGCAGCCAGCTCCGGTTGGTCAGGTGGAGATGGACGGGGATGCGCTCGCCGACAAAGGCGCGGTAGAGCATGGAACGGCGCACCTCCAGCTTGCGAAAGCTCCGCCGCATCCACCAGTGGCTAAAGACCCAGACCCCCCCGACGACATAGACCAGGTAATAGACCCAGTCCAGCCGGAGCAGCGAGGCGATGAGAAAGAGGATCAGAACGGACCAGAAGAGATTATGCATATGGGCTTTGTCCGCCAGGCACGGTCGCTCAGACCTCCCCCAGCTCCAGCGGCGTCTGTTCGAGAATTTCGCCCACAATGCGCAGGGCCGTGCGCCCGCGCAGCGCGCTTTCCGGGTTGACGATACAGCGGTGGGCGAGCGCGAGGGGAACCAGCGCCTGGATGTCGTCGGGCAGCACATAGTCGCGGCCGGAGATCGCGGCCCGCGCCTGCGCCCCGCGATAGAGCGCCAGCGCGCCGCGCGGGCTGGCGCCCAAGGTCAAGTCGCTGTGCTTGCGAGTCGCCTGGATCAAAGCGATGATGTAATTGCGCAAGCTCTCATCCACGCGCACGCGCCACACCTGCTCGGCCAGGGCCGGAACGGCCGAGCCATCCACGACGCCTTGCAGCGTCTCGATCGGATGCTGCCCGCCCAGGTTGACCAACATGCGCCCCTCTTCTTCCGGCGCAAGGTAGCCCAAGCTGGTCTTGAACAGAAAGCGGTCCAGTTGGGCCTCCGGCAAGGGAAAGGTGCCCTCGTACTCGACCGGGTTCTGGGTCGCCAGCACCATAAAGGGCCGCGGGAGTGTACGGGTGACGCCATCCACGGTCACTTGCCGCTCGCCCATACACTCCAGCAGGGCGGCCTGGGCGCGCGGGGTGGCGCGGTTGATCTCATCGGCCAGCAAGATATTCGTGAAGGCAGGGCCGGGGATGAACTGGAATTGGCGG
>DATLZJ010000787.1:0-2048 GCA_035574055.1 Caldilineaceae bacterium | reverse complement strand
CCCCGGCCACACGGGCCGGCTGGTCCTCGGCCAGTTGGCCGGCGTCCCCGTTTGCGTCATGCAAGGGCGCTTCCATTACTATGAGGGCTACTCCCTCCAGCAAGTCACCTTCCCCATCCGCGTCATGCAGCGGATGGGGGTCCACACGCTGATCCTCACCAACGCCGCCGGGGGACTCAACCCGGCCTTTGCTGTCGGCGACCTGATGGTGCTGGAGGACCATATCAACTTTTTGGGCATGGCGGGCCACAACCCGCTGCGCGGCCCGAATCTGGACGAGTTCGGCGTGCGCTTCCCTGCCGCCAATCGGGCCTACAGCCGCCGGCTGCGCGAGCTGGCCGTGGATGTCGCCGCCGAGCAGGGGCTTGTCCTGCGCCGGGGCGTCTACTGCATGGTCGGCGGCCCCAACTTCGAGACGCCCGCCGAGATCCGTATGTTACGGGCGTTGGGCGCGGATGCGGTGGGCATGAGCACCGTGCCGGAGGCGCTCGTCGCCCACCATGCCGGCATGGATGTGCTGGCGATCAGCACCATCACCAACGTTGCCATTGATAGGATTGACGCCGCCTATGAACCGACCCATGAAGAGGTGCAACAGGCCGGCGCCCTCATCGTCCCCCGCCTGACCACCCTCCTGCTGGGCGTACTGGAGAAGTTGGCGATGAAGCCCAGCCCTTAACCGCAAAGGACCTAAAGAGCGCAAACGACATTGGCTCCCCGTGCGCGCCTGGCTGAACAGGCAGAAGGCTGCGCGCTCAACGTCCGCCTAAAGCATCGGTACCTTGCGCCGGCCAAACAACCTAGCTCAATTCCCTCTTTGCGCTTTTCGACCCCTTTTCTGCCCCTTTGCGGTTAGAGTCTTGGCGGTTGAGTCTCTGCGGTTTCGCTCTGGCCTAGTGTATAATCTATTCACTAAGGAAGAACGCGCGTAGCTCAACCCGGGACGGAGCCAAGCCTATGACGACCTTCAACCGCATCGTCGCCATTCTGGTGTGGTTGCTGCTGGCGGCCCTGATCGCCATTGTGGCCGTCATTCCCATTCAGGTGGTCGAGTGGGCCAGGCTTCAACTGGAGCAGGCGGAGAGCCTGCTGCGCGCCTGGCAAGAGAGCGACCCGAACAACTTCCTGATCGGCCAGATCGCCGCTGGCGTCGTCGGCCTGGTGGTCTTTGGCCTGCTCATTGGGCTGGAAATCTGGAGCGGCCAGCGCCGCGGGGTGCGCATCCGCACCGTCCAGGGCGGCTCTGCCGAGCTGGACACGGCCAGCATCAGCCGCCGCCTCAGTTGGCAGCTCGACCAACTGGCCGAGATCATCAGCGTCGTGCCTATCGTCAAGTCCAAAGGCGGCTCGGTGGATATCAAGCTGGAGATCGAGGCCGCGCCCGATGTGGATGTGCCCATGAAGACCGATGAGGTGGTTGAAGTCACCCGCGACCTGATCGAGCAGGACATGGGCCTCAAGCTCGGTCGTCTGGACGTACACATGCGTTACGCCCCCATGGACCCGGAATGGGTCCCCTGATGGCCTTCACTGATTCGATGCTGACCCAATGACCTGGCAAGAATTCTGGCAGAGCACCCTGGCGCGCCTGCGCACCCTCTTTGGCGCACGCCCTCCGGCGCGCCAGCAACCGCCCTCTCTGCCCGGCGACACGGCCGCTTCGACCGGATGGCAGTTGCGGCACGCGCCGGCCCAACCGCGCGCCGCCGCACGGCCTGCGCCGCATGAGCCGATCAACCGTCCCGCTCCCGCCGCGCCGCAGAGACCGCCTGCGCCGGCGGAGGGGCAGAAGCGAGAAGCGCAGGAGACAGCAGCGCAGGAGACGGAAGTACAAGAGGAAGCAAAGCCGCTTGCAGCGGAGGCGGCGCCCGCCCAGCCCCAAGCGCCCGCCGCGCCTGCCCCGTCTGAGGCGCCCCCCGCGCCTCAGGAGGCGGATCAGACCATTGCCGGCGAGCCGCCCGCGCTCACCTTGCCGCCGGAGGAGCCGGCCAAACCGGGCGAACCGGTCGCGCTCACCACCCTGCTCGAAAGCCTGCTCTTTGTGGCGG
>DATLZJ010000786.1:0-4127 GCA_035574055.1 Caldilineaceae bacterium | reverse complement strand
CGCTACGCCCACCGACAAGCCGGTCCCCTCCCGCGTCTCGATCCGGCTGCGTCTGGAGAGTGGGGGCCAACGTATTTTTTGGGATGATCTCCCCAGCGCGTTGGATTATGCGCTCTTTCCGCTTCGCGGCAGTCAGACCTGGCTGCTCAAGGATGTCCGCTTCTCGCTGGAGCTGACCTATTGCCAACAGGATGCGGCGGAGGTGCGGGCCGCGCTCTGGGCATGGGAGACCTTTGGCGGCCTGGGCGCGCGCACCCGCCGCGGCTTTGGCGCGCTGCAATGCACCGCAGTTAATGGGACACCGGTGCAGCCGCCGGCGACGGTGGAGCAGGCCCGCGAGGCGATCCACAACGGCCTCCTGACCCACGTTGCCGATGGGTTGTGGCACTCTCACGTTCCCCACCTGCACCGGCCCACCCCCGGCGCCGCCTATGCAGTCGCCAACGACCGCTTCAGGCTGGTCGAGAAAGACAGCGTCGCGGAGGCCCATGCCTACCTGATCCGCCGCTTACGGTCGATCATCTTTCACTTCAAGACAGACAACGATCCGCCGGATCATACCCTACAAGGGGTCAACCACGACCGCCTTGCCAGCCCGCTGATCTTGCGCCCCCTCGTACTGGCTAACAAGGCGGCAGCGGCCCTTGCCATCTGCCTGGACGCGCCCATCGTGCCTCCCGGCGGCTTGACCCTGGACCCGCCGGCGGTGGTCTCCCCGGCACCTCCACTGCGGGCCGATTTGACGGCCCGAGACGCCCAGACCACACCTCTTTCTGTTCCGCTAAACAAAGAGCCGGACATTTTGCTCGCCTTTCTCAACCGTCTTTAAGCTTCCGCCACGACGAAAGGAGCCAAGCCATGCCACTCAACGCACGCCTCTACTTCGTCCATGCGCTCTCCCCCTTGCATGCCGGCACAGGCCAGGGCATCGGCGCCATTGACCTGCCCATTGCGCGGGAGCGAGCGACCCACCTGCCCTACTTCCCCGGCTCCGGCGTCAAGGGTGCGCTGCGCGACCTCTGCCGGCGCGACCCAACCTACAAAGCTAAGGAGTCTAACATCTTTGGCCCCGACACCAACAACGCCAGCGACTACGCCGGCTCCGTTATCCTCTCCGACCTGCGGCTGCTCCTCCTGCCGGTGCGCAGCCTGGCCGGGACCTTTGCCTGGGTCACATCGCCCTATCTCCTGCGCCGGCTCATGCGCGATGCCGGGGACGCCGGCCAAACGCCGCCGCCCCTGCCCGAGCCGCCGGCGATGAGCAAGAATGAAGTGCAATGCTTGACCATCCCCAACGCCGCCATCCGCCTCACCGCCGGCCAGCAGACGCGCGTCTACCTGGAGGACTTGGACCTGACGCCCCGCGAGCTGACGGTAGCCGAAGGCGAGACCCATCCGGTGGCCGCATGGGCCAAGTGGCTGGCCCCGCTCATCTGGCCCCATGACCAGGAGTGGCAGACGATGCTCCCGGAGCGGCTCTGTATTGTCCCTGACGATGTGCTGGGCTTTCTCGCCGCCACTGCGATTGAGGTGATCCCTCGCATCCGTCTCGAACCCACCGCCAAGACGGTTGATACGGGCGGGCTGTGGTATGAGGAGGCGCTGCCCACTGAATCGGTGCTGGCCGGCCTCGCCGCCGCCACCGAGGTCAAGGCCACAGCCAAGGAGGTCTTCGATGCGCTTGAGGCGTTGAGCCGGGACGCGCTGCAACTGGGCGGCAAGGCCACCATCGGTCGCGGCCTCTGCCGGCTCAGCTTTCCCGCGCCCCAATCGCCTGCTTCACCCCAGAAGAATGGACAGGAGAAGTGACCATGCTCACCCGTGACCAACAATACGCCGCTGATATCTACCGGCGCGTGGTGGCTTTCAGGGACGCGGCCGCACACGATCAGCAGCTCGACGTGAACCAGTACGGCGGCCTGGCTCATTCCTTGCCCGCCCTGGTGCGCAGCGCGGGACTGGCGCAGGCGCTGGCTTTTGTGGAGAGCCGCAAGAAGAAAAGCCTTGACCGGCTGCTCGACGACCTGGCCGGAACGCTGGAGCTGCAAAACCGCACCGCGCTGCTGGAATCCAGCCGGAGTGTTTCGTTACCCGAATATATCCGGCTGACCGAGCGGGTCATTGATGCGCTCAACTGGTACAAGCGCTTTGCTCAAACGATTCTGAATGTCCAGCCGGGCGTATCACTCAGCGATTCCGGCGCGCAGCCGTAGGAGGAACCATGGCCCGCTGCAATATTAATCATTCCCTGCCGGTCGCTTGTGCACAAAACCCCGGCCTCTGGTTTGCCAGGTATCGCGCTACCTATGGCGAGGCTACCAAGCAGAAGTTCGTTGACGATGTTTGCTCGGTGCGCGAGCCTGCGGCCTACACCGGCTTCTTTGCCGCCTGGCAGCGCGCCCTTAACTCCGTGGGGGCTGAGACCCACTGGGCGAAGGCGCAAGGGCGGCTGGCCGTGGGGCTGGGCAATCCCAGTGTGGCGGAAACAGGCCTGGCCCTTCACCACACCTATGGGCTGCCCTATCTGCCGGGGAGCGCGCTCAAGGGGCTGGCCGCTAGCTATGCTCGCCAGCGACTTGGCCCCGAGTGGGCGCCCAAAAGCCCAGCTTGGCGCATTCTCTTTGGCTATACGGATGATTCGCCGCAACAGGCTGCGCTGGAGGCGGGCGCGCTCCAGGGCGAGCCTTCGGCCAAGCCCAAGGTCAAAGCCGCCGCCGGCTATGTCACCTTCTTCGATGCGCTCTACAAACCCGGCAGCGGCAAGGATGGCCGCGCCCTCCACCCGGACGTGGTGACGACTCACCACCAGCCCTATTACAACCAAGGGGGCCAGGCAGCGCCCGGCGACTGGGATGCGCCCATCCCCAATCCTTTTCTCAGCGCCACAGGCGACTATCTGCTGGCGCTGGCCGGCCCGCCCCAGTGGGTGGACGCCGCCTTTCGGATCCTGGCCCATGCCTTGCTGGAGTTCGGCATCGGCGGCAAGACCAATGCCGGCTATGGCCGGATGACGGTCGAGGGCTTTGAGGATCTCGACTGCCTGGCCCAGCCCCAAGCAAACCAGCAGGATGCACAAGGCGCGGGCAGCCCACCGCCCCCACCGGACGAGCCGCCACGCGTGCGCCAGTTCCGAGCCGGCCTCCAAACCTTGCAGCGCAGGCAGGTGAGACAACAGATCGAGGGACTAGTTCAAAAGTGGAGGAGCCTGGAACGCAGCGATCCCGGCTACGCGCGTATTCTGGCCCAGGCCATCGTGGACAAGATCAGAGAACTGGATGCCGAGGCCGAGGTAGCCCGCAATCGCGGTTATCAAGAGCTGCTCCAGGCGTTGAATGGGTAGCGCATATGCCAACGCCGGTTATCCTGATCAACTTCTCCCACCCGTTGGATGACGAACAGTTACACAGGTTGGAGGCAGAGCTGAAGGCGCCAATCGGGCGCGTGATCGAGCGCCCGGCCAACTTTGACGACCAGGCGGCGTTTGCGCCCCAAGTAGCGGCGTTGGCCGATCAGGTGGGGTTATCGTCGCAGGAGTGGCAACAATTCAGGCTGGTGATCGGTCTGCCGTCGCTCAACGTCATCGCCGGCGTCTTGCTGGCCGAGCTGCATGGGCGCATGGGCTATTTCCCGGCGATCCTGCGGGTGCGCCCGGTCGCGGGCAGCACGCCCCGCCGCTTCGAGGTGGCCGAGGTGATCGATCTACAAGCCGTCCGCGACGCGGCACGGCGGAGCCGGTAACAAAGCGGAGCCGGCAACAAAGACGAAATGCCGCGCGCCGCGCTCAAAACTTTCAGTATCCCCTCAGCAGGATCGATAGCTTGAACAGAACCAGGTCGCCGCTGTACTCCACCAGCTCGATCTTTCAGTATCCCCTCAGCAGGATCGATAGCTTGAACGGTTGAGGCCATGCCCACCTTTGACTATATCGAGAACCACTTTCAGTATCCCCTCAGCAGGATCGATAGCTTGAACTGCCCAAGGACGAGGACCTGCGCGTCTGGGTCGAGCCTTTCAGTATCCCCTCAGCAGGATCGATAGCTTGAACGGACGCCCAGTCGCAGCGGCTACCACAACAGGCAGTCTTTCAGTATCCCCTCAGCAGGATCGATAGCTTGAACATCCCCGCA
>DATLZJ010000785.1:0-10564 GCA_035574055.1 Caldilineaceae bacterium | reverse complement strand
CCGCCACAACATGGTCCGTTCCTTTCGATCATGTATCGCCCAACCTATGTCGCCCAGCTAGGCCGCATCAGCCTCGCACGAGGTAGGAAGCGTAGCTTCCATCCTCCGAGCCAACCGTTCAGGTTGACCACTGTGTCTGCTTCTAGCCTAAACCGCGATCTGGCGCGGGGAATCGGAACGATGACCGACCTCTACTAAGACCTATGTTGTGCACTGCTCCAGCAGTGAATGGCGCATATGTCCTAGCTCATGCCGCCCCGCCCATTTGCCGTCAGCACACCCACCTACAACATTTGTCGTAGCTCCAATAGACTCCAATTGAAAAGAGTCGGCGCCAGGAATCAATCCTGCCGCCGACTGGTCTTTGGCCTAACGTTTGCAGACAAGCAACTCCGGTCGCCACACACGTTTGGAGCCACGGCTCAAGTTCAGCAGCCAGTGGATGACGAACCAGGGTGATAAATTGCCTAGACCAGTGGATAGACAGCTTGAAGATCGCTGTTTCGGACCAGGTAGCCGAATCCAGTTTGGTTCTGGCATTCGCGATTGCCCTACCAGCTTAACCAATGTGGGCGGTTGCGTCCCGTCAACCCAGGTGTTATCATATAGACAGCTCAAGCACTTAGCCCCGACACCTTAGCTCCTACCTTCATCGCGCTACCGGTCTATACAGCAGCTACGTATCACAACTGTCGCTGAGTTGGTCATCCGCCACAGGGGCCGGCGTATTGAGCTTGAGGAATGGTATGAAGATCACCGATGTGCGTGTCCGCTTGCTCTCCTATGTCATCCCTCCCGAACGGCGCCACCGCAACGACTACGGCTGGGTCGTCAAGCACGACACCGTCATCGTCGAGGTCAAAACCGACGAAGGCATCACCGGCATTGGTACTGGTATCGGCCGGGCCGAATCCATCAAAAGCATCATTGAGCATCAGTTGTGCGAGTCCCTCCTCGGTGAAGACCCGATCCAGATTGAGCGGCTGTGGACCAAGATGTATGCCGGCTCGCGCATGGAGCCGAGTTTGGCGCGCGGCTATCTGCTGCCCATCAGTGGACGCCGCGGGGATACGCTCTGCGCCATTGCCGCCATTGATATCGCCCTCTGGGACATCTGGGGCAAGGTCTTGAACCAGCCCATCTACAAACTGCTGGGCGCAGCGCGTCACCGGATCCGCGCCTACGCCAGCGGCGGGTGGGCGCCCGGCGCGGCGGCAGGCGACGAGATTGCGGGATATATCGCCAAGGGCTTTACGGCGGCCAAGATGCGCGCCGAAGGCCGCGATGGCTTTACCATCGAGAAGGCCATCCGCCGCATCGCCGCAGCGCGCGAGGCGATTGGCCCCGATATAGAGTTGATGGTAGATGCCCACGGTTCGCTGGATGTCTCCACCGCCATCCAACTGGCAAAGCGAATGGAGCCGTACAACGTCGCCTGGTTCGAGGAGCCAATCTCGCCGGACAATCACAGCGGCTTGGCCGAAGTCCGGCGCGCCACCTCGGTGCCGATTGCTACAGGCGAAAGCGAGTTCACCCGCTTTGACTTTCTCAGTTTGCTGGAACAACGCGCCGTAGACGTAGTGCAGCCGGATATCGGCATTGCAGGCGGCTTTACTGAAGTGCGCCGTATCCTGGCGCTCGCCTCGGCCTTTGGCGTCAAGGCTGCGCCCCACAACTGGGGGTCCGGCATCCTCTTTGCCGCCAGCTTGCACATGGTCTTGTCTGCGCCCAACTGCTATATCATGGAAGTGGGGCAGGCGCAGAACCCGCTGATCCACGAAATCTTCCAGGAAGCGTTCGACATCCGGGATGGCTATGTGTATGCGCCGGAACGCCCCGGTCTCGGCTATACATTAGCCGATGATCTCGAAGAGCGGTTTCCATTTAGTCCAGGACCGACAGTGGTCTATGCCTAGCATGTCGGTCTATGCCTAGCATGTCGGGGATGCCCGGCAAAAAACATCACACCCACCAAACTTCAAGGGGTAGTTGCCATGCTTCACTACCGCCCGCTCGGCAAGACCGGCGCCCAAGTTTCCGAGATCGCCATGGGCTGTAACCGGCTCGGCGAAGCGGCCATGCCCGACAGCCACTGGATTGAGTTGGTGCAGCGCGCCGTCGAGCTAGGCGTCACCCTTTTCGACACCTCCGAATCCTATGGCTGGGGGCGCAGCGAGGAAATCCTTGGCCAGGCGCTGGGCAACCGCGACGATGTGCTGGTTGCGAGCAAGGTCAGTCGCATGCGCGAGACCAATGCCAAGGACTTTTCGGCGGCGCGCATCATACAACAGGTCGAGGGCAGCCTGCGCCGTTTGCGGCGCGAACGCATTGATCTCTACCAACTGCACAGTCCCAGCCTGGCCGACTTGCAACGCTTTGACTGGCCTGAAGCCATGAGCCGGCTGCGCGACCAGGGCAAGATCCGCTTCATCGGCGTCTCGATCAACGATGCCGCCAGCGGCCACTGGCTGATCGAGCAGGGGCTGGTCCAGGTTTTGCAGGTGGGCTACAATTTGTTGGAACACCAGGTGGGCGATGCGCTCTTTCCCCAGGCGCAAGCCGCCGGCATCGGCATCCTCGTACGCGTGCCCATGGCACAAGGTATCCTGACCGGCAAGTTCCGCCCCGGCGAGCCGGTAGCCGAAGGCCATCGCGCCCATCTGGCCGGCGCGAAGATGGAAGAATTGATCGCCGCCGCCGAAAACTATCGCGCGCTTGCGGCCCACTCCAACCAGCCGCTCGGCCAGTTCGCACTGCGTTATGCCATCAGCCCGCCCGCCGTGTCGGCGGCCATCCCTGGGGCGCGTACCGTGGAGCAACTGGCGCAAAATGTGGCGGCGAGCAACGGGGCCGGTCTCTCCCCTGCCGAACTGGCCGCCGTCGCCGCTGTCCAGACGCGACTGGATGCGGTCGCTGCACGTTAGTTCTTTCTTTGATTTCACCATCCACATAGACGGGAGCAAGTGAGCATGGCTCAGTGGTGGGAAACGTTTCCCTGGCGGCAGATCCAGACCAACCTGCGCGAGATTGATATGCAGGACATCAACGCCGCGCAGGTCGTGAAGGACCTTCAGTCCTTCAACGCGACAGTATTGATGATCAACGCCGCCGGCATCATTGCCAGCTATCCAACGGAATTGCCCTTTCACTTCCAAAGCCCATACCTGACCGGCGACAGCCTGGCCGACATTATCGAGGCGTGTCACGCCGCCGGCATCCGCGTCGTGGCGCGCACCGACTTTTCCAAAGTACGCCGCCCCATCTACGAGCAACACCCCGAATGGGCCTATATTAGTCCTGCCGGAGAGATCGTTGACTACAACGGCGATGTGGCCGTCTGCATTAACGGCGCCTATCAACAGGAATATGCCCTCCGCATCATCGAAGAATGTCTGACGAAGCTGGACTTCGACGGTATCTTTTTCAATATGGGCGGCTATCAGACGCGTGACTACAGCGGCAACTACTATGGCCCCTGCCAGTGCGACAACTGCCGCCGTGCGTTTGATGCCATGTTCGGGCTACCCCTGCCCACCCAGGAAAACATGGACGACCCGCTCTATCGCAAGTATGTGCGTTTCAAGCAGGCGACGCTGCGCGCCCACCACGAAAAGGTGTACAACTTTATCCACAGCCGCTGGCCGCATATTGCCATTGCCAACCACCGCGAATTTGGCGAAGGCTTTATCCGCCAAGAGTCCAACACCGCCATTGAGCGCCCGCTGCCGCACTGGCAGTACAGCGCCTCCGACAATACCAAGTGGGCGACGACCAACTACCCCGCGATGGTCTCCAGCAATACCACAGTAGACTTCATTGATTTCCCCTACCGCCATGTAGCGGTCTCACCCCATCAGCAAAGCCTGCGCCTGGTGCAGTCGTTGGCAAATGGCGGCGCGCTCGACTACTATCTGATCGGCCGTCTGGATAACCACGAGGACCGCTCCGGCTATGCGGGCATCCGGGAGATCTTCGCCTATCACGCGGCGCATGAGGCTGATTATGGACCGCGCACCTCTAAGGCCACCGTGGCTGTGCTCCACGGGCCACACGGCAACCTGGGTGAGTTCCGCGGCTGGTTCCGCATCCTCGCCGAACACCATTTTCTCTTTGATACCCTATTGGAAGAGACGGCGTTAAGCCTGCCTTGGGATAAGTACCGGGCCATTGTGCTGCCGGACTTCCAGGGTATCAGCGATGCCCTGGCCGCGCGCCTAGACGATTTCGTGGCCGCCGGCGGCGCACTGATAGCCAGCGGGCGCAGTGGCTTGCGCGATGAACATTGGGAACCGCGCGCCAAGCCTGTGCTCAAGAGTCTGGGCATTGCCCATCTCCAGTACGTGCGCAACAACACGCGCGCTGCCTATTTCAAGTTCGAGCATAAGGACGGCTTCCCGCGCATGGCCGAGAGCGACCTGGTCTATCTAGATGGGCTATACATCTATGCTCACTATGTGGAGGGAGCCAAGCCGCATATGAAGATGGCGCCGCCACAGCCCTTTGGCCCGCCCGAACGCACCTATTCGCATCTCCCGCTCACCGACCACCCCGGCTTTGTGGTGCATCCGCATGATGCGGGTAAGGCCATCCATCTGCCCTGGCTGCCGGGCGCGCTCTTCCACCGCCAGGGCTATCCCAACACCAGCGAATTCATCGCCGACCTGCTGGAGCATATCGCCGGGGTCGAGCCGGTGGGCGGCAATCTGTCCCCCATGGTGGAGGTGACTCACTTTGCCAGCCGGGATGGAGCCTTTGACCTGGTGCATTTGGTCAACGGTTCGGGCCACTTCGGCGTAAGCTTCTTTGCGCCGCTGCCCATGCAGGACTTGGAGGTATGCATCGCCTATCCCAAACAACCCCAGCGTGTGCGCAGCCTGGTGACAGATGAACAGCGCGCGTATACCTGGCAGGATGGGCGGCTCACCCTCCGCATTCCGCGCTTGGACTTGTTCGAGGCGTTGCGCATCGAGTAGGAAGAGGAGTTCACCCGGAGTTGCAGAACACGCTGGGCCGGCCGGAAAGGACGCTGTAAAGCGGCATGACCTCGGAGGGTGTGCAGCCGGGAGGCTACATTAGGCGCAGCTAGTGGAGGGAAACACAATGATCCATCTAAGTCGCCGGCAGATCGGCTATTTGCGAGGCTATCTCTTTATCTCACCCTGGCTACTGGGGTTGGTCTTGCTCTATTTGGGGCCAATGATCCTCTCGCTCTACATGAGCATGACCAACTGGGATCTCTTTACGACGCCGCGCTTCATTGGTCTCGAAAACTACAGCCGCATGATGCAGGATGGGCTATTCTGGAAATCGCTCCTCAACACGGTGATCTACGTAGGCGGTCGCGTGCCCTTGGTGCTGCTCCTGGCGCTGGTCGTGGCGATTCTGCTCAACCAGAATATCCCTGGCCGCAACTTTCTGCGCACTGCCTACTATTTGCCCGTGGTCACGCCCCAAGTTGCCATGTTCCTGCTCTGGGTCTGGATGTTCGAGCCGAATGTCGGGATCATCAATCATGTGTTGGCCTGGTTTGGCGTGTCGCCCGGCCCCCAATGGCTGGGCCATCCTTTCTGGGCCAAACCGGCGTTGATCATCGTCAGCGCCTGGGGCATCGGATCTATCATGGTGATCTTCCTGGCCGGCCTTCAGGGAGTTCCGCAACAATTGTATGAAGCCGCCGAGCTGGATGGGGCATCGGCCTGGCACAAAGTGCGGCATGTCACCCTGCCCATGATTACCCCCGTGATCTTCTTCAACCTGATCATGGGCATCATCGGCTCGTTTCAGGTCTTTACCAAGGCCATCATCATGACATCAGGGGGGCCGGCCAATGCCACGCTGATGTATGTGCTCTATCTCTATAACCAAGCCTTTCTCTGGTTCCGCATGGGCTATGGCGCAGCGCTGGCATGGGTGCTCTTCGGCATCCTCTTTGCCTTCACCTATATCATGTTTAAGCGGTCGGCATGGGTCTATTACGAGGGGAGGAGATAAGTATGGCCGAGAAGACACTCCGTCTACCGGCGCCCACTGCCTCACCGCCCCTGGCCTGGTGGCAGCATCGGGGCTATCGTTCACTCATCGGACGCACGCTTGCCTTCATGTTGGCTCTGCTCGGCGCGCTGGCGTTCCTGGTGCCCTTTCTGTGGGCGATCTCGACATCGCTCAAGCCGTCCCACCAGATCTTCGCCGATCCCCCCATCTGGATTCCAGACCCAGTGCTCTTCAGCAACTATATACAGGCATTGACCGAGCTGCCGTTTGCGCGCTATTTTGCCAACACAAGCATTATCACCTTCAGCGCCATGGTCGGTGATGTGGTGGTGAGCACACTGGTCGCCTACGGCTTTGCGCGCATGCGTTTTCCTGGCCGCGACGTTCTCTTTTTGATCTTGCTGGGTACAATGATGCTGCCCATGCAAGTGACCATGATCCCGATCTTTATCATCTTTCGCTCGTTGGGCTGGGTGGATACCTTCCTGCCGTTGATTGTACCAGCCTACTTTGGCAGCCCCTTCTACATCTTCCTGCTGCGCCAGTTCTTCCTCACCATTCCCGGCGACCTAGAAGATGCCGCCTTTATTGACGGCGCCACCCACGCCCAGACCCTGTGGCGCATCTTCGTGCCGCTCTCGCTGCCGGCGATGGCCACGGTTGCGGTCTTTAGCTTTATGCACCACTGGCAAGACTACTTCATGCCCCTGATCTATCTCAATTCCAAGGAATTGAAGACGGTCTCGTTGGCGCTGCAAATGTTCCGGGCCGAGTTTAGTACCGACTGGAATCTGATGATGGCCGCTGCCGTCACCACCTCGATCCCGTGTCTGCTGCTCTTCTTTTTTGCCCAGCGTTACTTTATCAGCGGGATCGTCATGACGGGGCTGAAGGACTAAACCAGGCACGCTCCCCGCAACGTTCCGGCGAACCCTGACGTTGCCCATCGCGGTAGGTGTTTGCTCAACCCAGGGGTAAAGCATTCAACTAAAGCATTCAACTAAGGAGGATACCCATGTCAGCGAAGTCTCCCAACATCTCGCGCCGCACATTCTTACAGTGGACGGGGTTAGGCATGGCCGGCGCGGCGTTGGCCGCCTGCGCACCGGCAACGGCGCCCGCCCCAGCCAACGAGACAGGCGGCGATACGGCGGCGGCGCCCAGCCAAGAGAATCCGGTAGTCGCCTTTTGGCTCATCGGTGGACAGCAGTGGGATGATTTCTACAACAAGACAATCTTCCCCAAATTCTACGAGGTCCATCCTGACATCCGGATGGAGACCACCATTTTGGGCAGTTGGACCGACCTATACAACAAGCTGGTCACGTCGGCTGCGGGCGGTGCGCCGCCAGAGCTAGCCCGCCAGAAGGATTTCTTCACCCCAGACTTTGCCGTGCGCGGCATCATGCAGCCCCTTGACGACTACGCGGCCGCCTCCGACCACATCACCGCCGACGCGTATCTCCCCCTGGCTTGGGAGAACGCACACTGGGACGGCAAGCTGGTAGCCATGCCGCTGCACATCTTTATCCACTATCTGCATATGAGCAACGAGTTGTTCGACGCCGCTGGTCTCATGAATGCAGACGGCACACCGCAAGTCCCGGACAACTGGGATCAGGTGAAGGAGGCCGCTGCGGCGATCTCGCGGCCCGATGAAGGCATCTATGGAACCATGCTGCGCGACTATGGCGGCCAAGAAGATACGGTCAATTTCTTCCATGTTATGCTCACCCAGGCCGGCGGCGAGTTTATTGATGCTAACTACGAGAAGTTCCTCTTCAACAGCGAGGCCGGCCTCGATGCATTAACCTTCCAGGTCGATCTGATCAAAGAGGGGCTGTGCCTGCCGCCCGGTACGCCGACCGAAGGTGTGATCGAGAACAACAAAGTTGGAATGTGGTGGCATGCCGCCAACTACTGGGTCGCCTACCTGAACAACAATCCAGACTTCCAGTGGTCCACGGCCATCAACCCGCAGCGGGTCACCCGAGGCGCGGTCCTGCGCGGCAACCATCTTGGCATGTTTGCGGCTGCCAAGGAGAAAGATGCGGCCTGGGAATTCGTCAACTTTGTCATGACGCCAGAGATGGACTATCTTTACGCCCAGACCGCCAACTACTTCACCGCCCGTGTCGAAAACTGGTCACAGCCTATGTATGAGGGCAACTACCAGGGTCGCCAGAATGTGCTCTACTCCACCGAGATCGAGCAGTACATGTTGCCCGATAACCAGCCGCAGCCGATCTTCCCCGGCTATCAGGAAAGCACCTTCAAGATCGGCGCGCAGTTGATGGAGGCATACCTGGGCGCCAAGACACCCCAGGAGGCATTGGCCCAAGCCGAGATCGAGGCCAATGAGGTGTTGACCCAGGTCCGCGCCCAGTTCGGCTTGTAGCCCGTTGAATCTGCCGCTGGCCGCGCTCGGTGATTGCGGCGTGGCAAGTGAGGCGAATCCCATAGACAGACCTCCTTGGGCCGAACCGGGTGTACTCGACATCCAGGTGGGCAAGGAGGTCTGTTTCATTCAAACGCCTATGGCCTTGTTAGTCTAGGCGCCTGGCGCCGATTTTGGGGGAATTGACCTACCTGCCCCCTTACGCCTGGCAAGTGTCAACCAGGGCGGCTGGGCCGTACCTTTGTCGTGCGTGTGGACCGCGAAACCTAGCGGCATCAGGCGGCCGATGGGGGGGCGATGGGCCGACTGGCCCAAGCGCCTGGGATGCTCAGGCGCAGGTTGCCCCAAAGCGAGTAGGGCCAAGCGGAGCGCGTGCCTATCCACTTGCTGGTCGTGTGGAAGTCTGGGTAACTGCAAGTACGCCTCTGGTTTGACAGGGCAGTGTGGTCTGTGCTAGGATGCGAAGGTTATCGGATTAAGACCAGGTGAAGGAGTGCGCTTATGGCAAAGTGTCAAAATTGCGGCCGCGGCCCCCAGTTCGGCAATAACCGGCCGTGGTCCCGGAAGGCGACCCGGCGCCGCTGGAACATCAATATTCAAAAGGTGCAGGTCATGGAAGGCGGCAAGGTCGTCTCGAAGCGCCTTTGCACCTCCTGTATCCGCACGGCTCAAAAGGCGTGACCTCCGAAGGCGTAAACGTTTCGCTGCCTTTCGAGATGCGCCGCGACCCAAAGAAAAAGCACGCGCCGGTTCTTGGACCGGCGCGTTGTTGATTGGCGGCTTTTGATATACCGCAGCGCTTATACGCCGTAGAACGCCCCCTATGCCGCCATCGCCCGGCGCAACTGCCCACAGCCCGCGTTGATCTCAATCCCCCGTCGCAGCCGCACCGTGGCCGAGATGCCGTGACTGCGCAAGATTTGCACAAAGCGATCCGTCTCTTCCTCGCTGGTCGGCTGGAAGGGGCTATCGGGGATCGGATTGAGCGGGATCAGGTTCACATGACAGAGCAGGTGCTTGATCTTCTGCGCCAGCTCCTCGGCCAGCTCCGGGCTGTCATTGATCCCGCGCATCAGCGCATATTCAAAGGTCACCCGCCGGTGAGTCTTGGCGATATACCGCTCGACCGCAGCCAGCAGCTCGGCCACCGGATATGCCTTGTTGACCGGCGCCAGCCGGCTCCGCAGCTCATCGTTGGGCGCGTGCAGGCTGACGGCCAGCCCGATCTGTAGCCCCTCATCGGCCATACGGTCAATCATCGGCGCCAGGCCCACTGTGCTCAAGGTAATATTGCGCGCCCCCAACCCAAAGGCATGGGGATCGGTCAGCCGGCGCAACGCCGTCCACACATGCTTGTAGTTGTGCATCGGCTCGCCCATCCCCATCAGGACGATGTTGGTGACGGTGGTCGGGCGGGCAACGTCGGTCTGCGGGTCGAGGGCCGGATCGGCCAGGTAGCGGGCAAAGTAAAGCACCTGGGCCACGATCTCGCCGGGCGTCAGGTTGCGCGCCAGCCCGCCTTGAGCGGTGGCGCAGAAGGTGCAGCCCATCGCACAACCGGCCTGGCTGCTGATACAGAGGGTACGCCGCCGCTCATAGAGCATCAGCACCGCCTCGATGGTCTGGCCGTCGTGCAGCCGGAACAGCACCTTGAGCGTATCGCCCGCCGCCGAGACCATCTGCGCCACCGGCGTCAGGACATCAAGGGTTGTCTGCTCGGCCAAGCGGCGGCGCAAAGCCTGCGGCAGATTGGTCATCTGCTCGAACCCCGTCGCATAGCGCCGGTAGACCCACTCCCACACTTGACGGGCGCGATAGGCCGGCTGGCCTAGCTCCTGCATGAACGCAGTCAGTTCCTCCAGCGAGAGATCGAGCAGCGATTGTTTGGTCTGCGCCGCGGGCGGCGTTAAGGCGATCAATTCCATACAAAAATTGTAGCGCAGCGCGCGAGCGTGGGTCAAAAAAAGAGCCTTGGACTGAAAGACCAGGCTCAAAGCGCAAATCCACCGAGGTGGACTGGTGACTGGTGACGGCTGGCTTGCAGAGGCGGAGCCGGACACGTCCCACGCGCCCTGCCGTGACAGGGGCCATCGTGGCGTGACCAGCGGGAAGCGGCCTCAGCATCGGGGCGCAAACCTCGCGCACGCGCTGGTCTGTGCGGTATCCTACCGCACC
>DATLZJ010000784.1:0-5962 GCA_035574055.1 Caldilineaceae bacterium | reverse complement strand
CGGAATTGGCCGAGGCAACCAAATATTCGGCGCTGCCCGCCGGTCCCGCCATGCGTCTAGCCCCGGCGGATGTTGGTTGGATGCGCGTGATCCCCACCACCAGCAACCATAAGGAGATGGCCAAGGACCTCTTCAAGTACCTGGCCGACGAGGCGTTTATCGAGGAATACTACGCCAATGCCATCTACGGCCCCTCGGCCCAACTCTACGTGGATGCGCCGATCTTCAGCGAGAGCGCGGTCCATCAAGGGTTGCTCGACCTGGCCCTCAACGGCAGCTTTGGCGGCTTCCCCGATGTGGACAACGCGGCCTTTGCCGAATACCAGACCAACTTCTTGACCCCGCGCATGATCCAGCGTATTGTCATTGATGGTCTCAGCATTGATGAATCCATTGCCGAGACCCAAGAGGCGTGCCAGGCCATTTACGACAAGTACGACCAAGGCCAGTAGGCGCCGGCAGTGACCTGGCGGGCGCCGGCACATCACACTGCCGGCTCCCGCCGGCATCCACCTTACCCACGAAACGAGAGGAGTATGGCCGAGCAAATTGCATCCAAACTACCCCGCTCCACCCCGGCCCAGCCGCGCATGACCATGAGCCAGCGCGAAGGTCTGATGGGCTATGTGCTGGTGGCGCCGGTGGTGATCTGTCTGGCGATCCTGGTGATCTATCCCTTCTTCTTTGCCATTTGGATCAGCTTCACCGACCGCATGATCGGCAGGGAGGGAGAGTTCATCGGGCTGGCGAATTACCGCTATTTGATCAACTGGATTGACTTTCGGGCGACTGTGCGCAACACCATCGTCCTGGTGTTGAGCGTGCAGACGCTCAAGCTGGTTTTGGGCATGGGCATTGCCTTGCTGCTCAACCAGACGATCCGCTTCCGCCAGTTTTGGCGCGGGCTGATCCTGCTGCCCTGGGCCATGCCGGCCTTTGTGGCCTTTATTACTTGGAAACTGCTCTACGCGCCCCAGGGCGGGGCTTTCAATTATGTGTTGATCCAGCTTGGGCTGGTGGATAGCCATGTGGAGTTTCTCAGCAGCCGGGCGCTGGCCATGCCGAGTGTGGTGGTGGCGAGCTTCTGGCGCGGCTTTCCCTTTTGGGTGATCTCGTTCCTGGCGGCGCTGCAAAATGTGCCCCAGGAGATGTACGAGGCGGCGGCCATAGATGGCGCCAACGCCTGGCAGCGCTTCCTCCATGTCACCCTGCCGGGAATTCGCCATGTCGTGCTGGTCGTCGTCCTGCTCTCGACGATCTGGACGACCAACAGCTTTGAGGCGATTTGGCTGCTGACCCAGGGCGGCCCGTCGAATGCGACGATGACCTTCCCGGTGCTGGCCTATTTTGGCCTGCAAAACTTGCGTATCGGCGAGGCCGCGGCCGTCTCCGTCTCGATGCTGCCCATCTTTGCCATGCTGGCCTTTATTATTGCCAAGCTCTTGCAGAAGGAGTAAGCGCCGTGCTCAACCGGCTCACCCTCGGTCAAAAGGTCCTCTATTACACGCTGCTGGTCCTGCTGGCGCTGCTGATCCTTTTCCCGATCTATTACATGTTGATCGTGTCGCTCAAGCTGCCCAGGGACATCTACCGCAGCCCGTCGCTGCTGCCCGTCAATGCGACCCTCCAAAACTATATCCAGCTCTTTACCCAGATGGATTTCCTGCTGCCCCTGCGCAACAGCTTTATCGTTGCGGCCTCGGCCACCTTGATCTCGGTATTCATCAGTTGCCTGGCGGCCTACAGCCTGGTGCGCCTGCGCTATCGCTACCGGGATTGGATCGGCCGGCTGATCCTCTTTACCTATCTGACTCCCTCGGCGCTGCTCTTTATCCCCCTGGCGGTCATCATCGCCCGGTTGGGGTTGGGCAACAAGCTGGAAGGGTTGATCTTTGTCTATCTGACTTTTTCGGCGCCGTTGAGCACCTGGCTGCTGATGGGCTACTTCCGGAGCATTCCCGCCGACCTGGAGGAGCAGGCAATGGTGGACGGGGGGACGCGCTTGCAGGCGCTCTTCCGCGTGGTGCTGCCCCTGGCGGCGCCAGGGCTGATCGCGGTCAGTGTCTTTACCTTTACGGGCGCCTGGAATGAGCTATTGCTGGCGCTGATCTTCATCACCTCGCCCGACAAGCGCACGGTGCCGGTGGCGGTGAGCTATTTGATCACCGGCGATGTCTTCCGTTGGGGCCTGATCATGGCCGGCTCGGTGGCTGCCGCCGTGCCGGTGATGGTGCTCTACTACCTGGGCCAGCGTTTTGTGGTGCAGGGGCTGGCGGCAGGCGCGGTGAAGGGGTAGGAGACCCCTGTGAGCTTTTTGAAGAGCCGTGGTGACTCTAGGTGGTGACTCTAGAAAGAAGCTGAATCTGTGACTGACGTGGTGCGGTTGGGGATTGTCGGCGCAGGCAGCATTACCCTACGCGGGTTGCTGCCCCACCTCTCGCTGGAGGATGTTCAAGACCGGGTGCGAGTGACGGCGCTCTGCGACCCGGTGGTGGAGCGCGCCCAGGCCGCGGCGGCCAAGTTCGGCGTGCCTGCCGCCTACGCCTCCTTTGACGAAATGCTGGCGGCGGGCGGCTTCGACGCCGTCTCCATCGCCTCGCCCATTGGGCTTCACTACGCGCAGGGTTGCCAGGCCATCGAGCATGGCCTGCACGTCCACTTCAACAAGACCATGACCACGACCCTGGCCGAGGCCAATGACCTGATCGCACGGGCGCAAGCCAAGGGGGTGAAGCTGGTGGCGTCGCCGGGGGAGCTGATCAACCCGCGCTTACAGCGCATCAAGGAGATGGTCCAGGAGGGCGTTTTGGGCCGGCTCACCTGGGCGGCGACCGGCTCCGCCTTTGGGCGCTACCATGAGCAGGAGGCCAGCGTGCGCCACGGCGATGACCCGTTGACCAATGTCAACCCGGCCTGGTACTTTCGGCGGCCCGGCGGCGGCCCCCTCTACGACATGACCGTCTATGGTCTTCACGCGCTCACCGCCGTGGTCGGTCCGGCCAAACGGGTGACAGCCTTTTCCGGCGTGCGCATCCGCGAGCGCGAGTTTCGCGGGGAGATGCTGCCCACCGATATGGACGATCAAACCCTGATGGTGTTGGACTTCGGCGACGCTTTCTTCGCCTTTGTCTACGGCGTGGCCGCAGGCAGCCTGCCCCATCTGGGCCGGCCCCTGATCTTCGGCGTCAACGGCGCCATCAACGGCGGGCTGCTCAACGGCGAGCCATTCGACTACCCAGGCCGCGAACTGGCCGAGCAATACGGCTATGCCGCGGCGCTGCCCCATGTGGTCGGCGCCCACCGCCAGATGGAAGAGGCCCATGTCTACGAAGACGTGATGCAACTGGTGGATTGGGTGCGGGACGGGACGCCGACCGTGGCGACCGCGGAACATGCCCGGCATGTCATCGAGATCTTCGACGCCGCCTACCGCTCCGCAGCGACGGGCCAGGCCCAAGAGCTGACCACCACGTTCTGAACGAAAGCGACAACCGGCATGTCCTCCGACAGCACATTTCCTCAAGTGTTGCCCATGCGCCGCCGCGCCGAGGTGATCTACCGGCTGCTCAAAGGCCGTCTGGCAACCATTTTGCCCGCGGCCATGCGCGAGGCTGGGCTGGACATGTGGCTGATCCTCTGCCATGAGGACAACCTGGACCCGGTCTATACCACCATGATCCCCATGGACACCTGGTGCCCGATCCTCAGCATCCTCGTCTTCCAGACGAAACCTGGAAGAGACGGCGAAGCTATCGCGGTCGAGGGGATCAACCTCTGCGGCACCGATACCCGCGACCTCTATCACCATCCGTACACAGGCCAGATAGAGGCGGAACAGTGGCCTCTGCTCATCCAAACCATAATTGAGCGTGATCCGCAACGAATCGGCATCAACATTGGCTCGGTGGCTTGGGCCGCGGGCGGGTTGACCCAGAACCTCTACCAGCAGCTCGTCGAGCATCTGCCGGATACGTATGTGAGCCGGCTTGTGTCCGCCGAAGCGGCGGCAGTCCGCTGGCTGGCGACCTTGACCGATGATGAAATTCAGACCTATGAGCATGTGGCCGATGTGGCCCATCACATCATCGCCGAGTGCTACAGCCGGTCATCTATCGTTCCAAACGTCACCACCACCGAGGACCTACAATGGCGCTACTGGGAGCGATGCGCCGGCCTGGGGTTGCCGATGGCCTTCAAGCCCTCCTTCCGGTTGATCCGCAATGAGGAGATGCGCGCCCGCTATGGCGCAACCGATCAGGTCATCCGGCCCGGCGATGTCATCCACTGTGATGTCGGCTTCCAGTATCTGCGCTTCAACTCCGACCATCAGCAAGTAGCCTACGTGCGGCGTGCCGGTGAGCAGGACGCGCCGCCCGGCCTGAAGGAGCTGATGGCCCAGGCCAATCGGCTGCAAGATATCTACATGGCCGAGTTCCGGCATGGCCTGACCGGCAACGAGTTGTTACACAATATCTTGGCGCGTGCCCGCCGGGAGGGGGCGCCTGGGCCGAAGGTCTATTCCCATTCGGTCGGCTTGTTCCTCCATGAGCCGGGTCCGCTGATCGGGCTGCCCTGGGAGCAGGAGGATTGTGCGGGCCGCGGCGAGGTGCGGCTTGAGTACAACAGTTGCTTTACGATGGAGCTTTCCGTGACGGGAATGGCGCCCGATTGGAGCCATGAAGAAGTGCGCTTGCCGCTGGAAGAAGAGGTCGTCTTTACCCGACAAGGCTGCCGTCCCCTGGATGGGCGGCAAACGGAATTTTATCTCATTTGATAGCGCTGAATTCACAGCCGGGACCGTAATAAGGACGGGCGTGTCGCCGATTTGACGACACGCCCGATTGCACCGCACAACTCGAAGCCCAGAACTTCCTCGAACTTGGCGCCCTCCTAGTCGGGAGGGCGGCACTCATTCGACCGCTAGGTGCGTCGTTGCGCTCCGGTTCTTAGGGGATGCAGAGGAGCTGACCGGCGTAGATGCGGTTCGGGTTCTTGATGTTGTTGACCCGCATCAGCGAGTGAATGCTCACCCGGAATCGCTTAGAGATCCAGGTGAGGTTATCGCCCTTGCGGACGCGATAAGTGGTATCACAGCGGGAGTAGTGCTTCTTGGAATCATATCCGTAGCCCTTACCGTAGTTCCTGTGGTCGTAGTCATCGCGGTGATAGCCACGGTTGCTGGGCTGGTAGCGCCCCGCGGTGTACTGGGGCGCGCCGAGCCGGGTAGCGTCGCTGCTGGCGGCAAAGGCTGCTGTAGGCAGCAACGCGCCGGCCAGCATAACGAGTACGAGCAACAAGGCGGCGCGCCGGCGGACTCCATAGACAAGCGTGCGCTTTGCGTGCATTAGGGTCTCCTTCCTTCTGACAGCTAGCTCCTACAAACAAACCGTTGCGGCATTACCGGATCGCATCGAGGGGGTGCACTTTGCGGCATGTTAGAGCACGAGCAGGTATCGGTCGAGCGGCGGTGGACGTCGGCCATTCTGCAATTGCCGGTAGATGCCTCTAGCTTCTTCAAGAGCGCCTTGTCCGGTGGAAGCGACTCCCTTGCGCAAGGACTATAGCATCAGAGGGGAAGAAAGGCAAGCCCTCTGGGCTGCTCCTGGTGGACGCGGCGCCTGCACTTGACCAGAATACGTCGGAGTCACCAGGCAGGTTACGCGGTCTACAGGAGAGATGCCAGAGAAAACGCCTGAAGCATAGGGAAGCAACGGGCGCTGTCTCAGGACTCCACAGCAGGGGCCAGCAGGCCGCGGCGCCGGCGCAGGAGCGCCGCGTAGCCCAGGATGCACACGCCCATCGCCAGCGGGGCCAGAACCAGGGTCGCCAGGGCGAGGCCCAGCGAGTAGTGGTCGGCCAGATAGCCGGTGACCGAGGCGCCGATGCCGCCCGGCCACCAGCCCACGCCCATAAGCAGCCCGGAGGCCACCCCGACCTGGCGCGGCCAGCTCTCCAGCGCCAG
>DATLZJ010000783.1:0-9743 GCA_035574055.1 Caldilineaceae bacterium | reverse complement strand
CCCCGCCGAAGCCTACGGTGACGACTAACACGGACAGCTAACACCGACAGCACAGAAACCGCCAACCATTCGTCTGCCTCCTGGCTTCCTAACTACACAGCGACCGGCGCTCCACAAGACGCCGGTCGCTGTCTTATGTCTTTGAGTCATCCAGCAGACCATGCTGCAAGGCGAAACGCACCAGCGCCGCGCGTGTGGTCAGCCCCAGCTTCTCCATCACCCTCGCCTTATAGGTCTCCACAGTCTTGACGCTCAGAAAAAGCATCTCGGCGATCTCTTTGTTGGAATAGCCCAGCGCGATCAACCGCAGCACCTCCCGCTCCCGTTCGCTGAGCTGGGCCAATTGTTGCTCTTGGGCGCCGGCGGCGGGCTGCTGTGAACCAGGAGGCGCCAGCAGCGCCTGGGCATGGGCCGGGTGCAGGAAGGTGCCGCCGCTGTGGACTGTGCGGATCGCCGAGAGCAGCTCTTTGTCGGCGGCTTGCTTGAGCACATAGCCAGACCCGCCGGACGCCAGGACTTGGCGCAGGTAGGTTTCGTCGTCGTGCATCGTCAGCACCAGCACCCGGCTGTCGGGCGCGGTACGGCGCAGCCCCTCCAGCGCCTCCAGCCCGTTCATCCCCGGCATGTTGATATCCAAGAGCACCACATCGGGCCGCACCGCCTGGACGACGCGCAGCGCCGCGGCCCCGTCGCTGGCCTCGCCGACGACTTCCATATCCGGCTCATCGTTGAGCAGCGCCATCAGGCCGGCGCGCAGCACCGCATGGTCATCGGCGACCACAATGCGGATGGGCTTGCTCATGCTGATATCTCCGTTGAAACCGCTGGCGCCGGATGCGCGCCCTCAGGCGGCGCCTCGCCCGCGCTCCCCTCCGGCAGCTCTTCGGGTAGCTCAATAGGGATCTCCACATAGACGGTCGTACCCTCGCCGCTACTCTCGATGTCAATGGTCCCGCCCAATAGCTCGCTGCGCTCCACCATGCTGTGCAGACCGACGCTGCTGCCGGCGCGGCGCGCGGTCGCCACATCAAAGCCCCGGCCGTTATCCTCGATGATGGCATGGGCCTTGCCCTCGCGCTGGAAGACGACCACGCTCAACGCCGTCGCCTGGCTGTGACGCGCGGCGTTGGTCATGGCTTCCTGGATGATCCGGTAGAGCGAGGTCTCCACGCTGGAGGGCAGGCGCATCCCCAGGTCACAGTGCAGGTCTACCGTCAGATGGGGGTAGCGCACGCGAAATTCGGCTACATACCGCTCCAGGGCGGCGGCCAGCCCCAGATCGTCCAGCGCGCTGGGGCGCAGCTCCCGGCTGAGCAGCCGCACCGCGGCCAGGGTTTCGTCCACCAGCCGGCGCAGCTCGGCCATCCGCGCCTGCTCGGCTTGAGAGTCGCCGGACTGTTCCAACACCCGGATGTGAACCAGGATCGAGGTCAGCGCCTGGCCCACGCCGTCATGCAGCTCGCGGGCGATACGCTTGCGCTCCTCCTCCTGGGCGCTGATGAGGCGGGAGAGCAGGTGGGTGCGGGCGCGCTCTTTCTCCGCCACCAGCTTATGGCTGGCCTCCAGCTCGGCCACCATTTGATTGAACGCGTCGGCTAGCGCGCCGATCTCGTCATCGGTCCAGCGGGGCGCGCGCACGCTCAGGTCGCCCTGGCGTAACCGCTCGGTGCTGGTCACCAGGTCGAGGATCGGGCGGGTCAGGAGCCAGGTGAGCAGCAGCGCCGCCAGGATACCGATGAGCGCAACGGCTGCGGTGGTCAGCAACATGCGTTCGGTCGTATGCGCGACGATCTCCAGCAGGCGCGTCTCTGCCAGCCCCAGCCGCACCGTGCCCAACCGCCCATCCAGGATCGGCATGGAAAAATCGTGGAGCTGGCCCTCGACTCCGATATAATGGACATGGTGCGGGATATCCCGTGGCAGGGCAGGGTTGGCGGCGATCACCTCCGGCGGCACCTCTGCCGCCTGTTCGGCGTCGCCCTCGCGTCCATAGGTCCCATAGGCGTGGGCCAGAACATGGCCCTGCGGGTCCAGCACAAAGGCATAGCGCGTGTCCGGATGATTGTGGAGGGTGTCGGCCAGCAACAGGTTCAGCCCCAAGAAGTTGCCGTCTAGGATGAGGCTGGCGGCGCGGCCCGACAGGTCGCTGGCGACCGACTCTCCGCGGTTGTCCAGTTCGGCCAGCAACGTGTTCGTCATGACCGAGCGGACTTGCAGCGTCACGCCCAGCCCAAGTGAGATGGTGAGGGCCAGCACGATCCCCATGATCTTGGTGCTGACACTGACGCCGGTGACCAGCTCCAGCAGGCGCTCCAGCCAGCCGCGCAGCCCTGTCGCTCGCCCCGGCGATACATGAAAAGCAGTGGTCATTGTGCCCTCCATTATACGCCAGGACGCCAGTATCCGTCAGACCAGGCTGCAATCGGACGGCAGATGACGGACAGGGGATAGGGCGCTGTGGTTGGCTATGAAGGCGCCCCAGGGCGGTAAGGATACCGCCCCCACGGTACTGGCCTGTACATCGGGCAGATTGAATGGAGATGACCATAAAGATGACCATAAAGATAAAGCGTTTTCTGGGCCTCTTGACCTTCCTTTGGGCAAGCGGGCTGCTGGCCGGCTGCGCCGGCGCGGGCGGCGAGGCGGTTGCCAGCGCCGACGTGGTGGCCGCCCTGAGCGGTGAGGCCGACGCCGCCTTTGCCCGCGCCCTGGCGCCGCGCCCGCTCACCTTCCCGCGCGACCACGGCGCCCATCCCGACTATCGCACCGAATGGTGGTACTTTACGGGAAACCTGACCGGCGAGCAGGGCAATGCTTACGGCTACCAGCTCACCATCTTTCGCAGCGCATTAACGCCGGACGCGCCGGAGCGGGCCTCGGACCTGGCGACCAATCAGGTCTACATGGCCCACTTTGCTGTGACCGACGGCGCCGCGCAGACGCATCATAGCTTCGAGCGGTTCAGCCGGGGTGCGGGTGGGCTGGCCGGCGCCGAGGGCGAGCCGCGTTTTTCCGTCTGGCTGGAGGATTGGTCGGTGCAGCAACAGGAGGAGGGCGCGCTCTATCTGCGCGCGGCTGCAACCACCGAGGCGGGCGCGCCCGTCGCCATTGATCTGACGTTGCGCGAGACGCGACCGCCGGTCCTCCATGGCGACGCCGGATTGAGCCAGAAGGGGCCCGAGCCGGGCAACGCCAGCTACTATTACAGCCTCATCGGACTCATGACGAGCGGGACTGTGACCGTGGGCGATCAGGCAACTTCGGTGCGCGGTGTGAGCTGGATGGACCATGAGTTCGGCACCAGCGCCTTGAGCGAGAATGCGCTGGGTTGGGACTGGATCAGTCTTCAGCTTGACCCTGTGGAGGCCGGCCTGGCGCTGATGCTGGCGCGCATCCGCACCGAAGGGGGCGGCGCGCTCGACGAGTTTGACGGAACGCTGGTACGACCGGATGGGACGCAGGAGACGATCCATTTGGCGGACTTCACGCTGGAGGCGCTGGACGAGTGGACCAGCCCGCGCAGTGGGATTACCTACCCTTCCGGCTGGCGGCTCTCCCTCCCGGCCTATGAACTGGCGCTGGAGCTTCAGCCCCTGGTGCGCGACCAGGAAATGGCGGTGAGCTTCGTCTACTGGGAAGGAGCGGTGACGGTGACCGGCAGCCACGCAGGGCAGCCGGTGACGGGCCAGGGCTATGTAGAGCTGACCGGCTATGGCAGCCGCGCCGACCAGGACTACCAGCGATAGCGCCGCCTTGCGCCTGCAACAGCCCTGCCTGCGCACCCTCAACGGTAAGAGAGTCTTGAGGTTTGAGCATCGCCCCGCGCCTGTGCTATGATCTGGCGCTATGGTTGCTGCCATCACCTTCGACTTTTGGGATACGATCGCCGTAGACGATTCGGATGAACCAAAACGGGCCGCGCTGGGGTTGCCCACCAAGGCCGAGGCGCGCGTCCGGCTCTTTGTGGATCGGATCGTCGCCCGCTATCCCCACATCACGCGCGCACAGGCCGCGGAAGCCTTCCATCGCGCCAACCTGCACTTTCGCGATGTCTGGCAAAACGGCCATCAGACGCCGGGCGTACCGGCGCGGCTCTACGACGCCTATGCATATCTGGGGCTGCGCCCCGGCCCCGGCGAATATGCCCGCCTGGCGCGCGAGGTGGACGAACTGGTGCGCGAGATCGAGACCATGGAGATTCGCATCCCGCCGGACTTTGCGCCGGGCGTGCATGATACGCTGCCGCTGCTGGCCCAGGACTACAAGCTGGGCATCATCTCCGATACCATCCACACCCACGGGCGCGGGCTGCGCCATCTTTTGCAGAGCCAGGGGCTGCTGCAATACTTCAGCTACTTTGTCTTTTCGGATGAAATCGGCGCGGCCAAACCCTCGCCGCGCGTCTTTCGCCAGGCGGCGCTAGGCTTGGGGCTGCCGCCCCACCAGATCGTCCATATCGGCGACCGCGAGAGCAACGATGTGGCCGGCCCGCTGGCGGTCGGCATGAGCGCCATCCTCTTCACCGGCATCGTTGACCGGGGCAGCAGCCGTACCCGCGCCCATGCCGTCTGCCGCAACTTCCGCGACCTGCCCGCCCTGGTTCGCCGCCTGCGTTGACGCAGGCTATACCGCACCGGCATCCGCCGCCCCATCGCCTCATGAGCGTGCATCTCCAGTCCGCCTCAGTCCAGGAGGCCATTGAGCAACTGGCTGCGGTCTTCACGGCGCGCTTCCCGGCCCAGGTGAAGCGGCCGCGCGTTGTCGGTCGCGAGGCAGAATTTCCGGTGGTGGACGCCCAGGGCCGCGCCGCCGACGTGCGCCGGCTCTGGGAGGCGCTGGCCGCGCCTGGCGACCTGACGCCCAAGGTGGACAGCGGCAACCCCAACTTGATCGTCGGGCTGGACGGAGAGACCTTTAGCTATGCGCTAGAGGTGGGGGTGGGCACGGTGGAGATCAACACCCGGCCCTGTGACGCCCTGGCCGAGATCGAGACGATCATGCTCGAGGCGACGGCGCGGCTGGTGCGGGCCGCCGCGGCCCACGGCTGGCTGGTGCTGGGCTACGGCGTCCAACCGGTCACGCCCCCGACCCTCTCCCTCATGTCGCCCAAGCAGCGCTATCAGAGCCTCTACCGCGCCATGGGCGACGAGTGGCTTTGGTATGCGGTGACGGCCAGCGACCAGACCCAGGTAGATGTGGGCCGCGATGAGCTCGTCCATATGCTCAATTTTGGCAACCTGATGGCGCCGGTGATCATCGCGCTCTGCGCCAACTCGCCGGTCTATGGCGGCGCGCTCAGCCCCTACTGTAGCGGCCGTGAGGGACAGATGGCCGCCATCCACGCCAGCGAGCACCGCCACGGGATGCCGGCCCGGCCTTACGCCAGCATCGCCGATTACGTGGCGACCGTCTCCCAAAGCACCTATCTGATCCGGCGCGAGCACGGCGAAGTGCTGCCCAGTTCTCACCTCTTCACCGAATATCTGGCCGAGCATGGCGCGGACTTCGACGCCTTTCTCTTTCATGAGCATTATATTTGGAACAGCGCCCGCCTGCGCGTCGCCTACGGCACGATTGAGCTGCGGCCTGCCTGCCAGCAGCCCTGGCGCGAGCAGATGGCGGCGACGGCGCTGAACTTGGGGCTGATCGAGGCCAGCCACGCCATTGATGCCTATGTGCAGGAGGCGCTGGGGCCGGGCTACTGGGAGATCATGCGAACGTACCACCGCCAGGCGATCCGGCGGGGGCTGGCGGCGCCCCAGCCGGCGCCGGGCTTCCTGGCGCAGATTGTGGAGCTGGCGGAGGCGGGGCTGCGCGCCCGCGGGAGGGGCGAGGAGCGATACCTGGCGCCCATCCTGGGCCGGCTGGCTCGCGGCGAGAACCCAGCCCAACGGGCGCGGCGCATCTTCCAGACCGACGGCCTTCAGGGGCTGATCGCCCACACCGCCATCCGGCCCGAAGCGACTACCAGACCCGCAGGCTCTTGAAGACCTCGGCGGCGGCGACGCCTATGCGCTCGCCCGCCGCGGCATCCATCTCCTTCAACCAGTCCAAGTTTTCTTCCCCCTTGGGGAATTGGCTTTTGTGGGCCAGCACCGCCGCGACCTTGCGCGGCCAGACCTGGGTAACGTCAATGTAGATGTCGGGGTTACGGTCGGTGGAAAAGAGAAAGATGCGCGCCAGCTTGGCCGGCCCGATCTGGTTCTCGACCAACTGCTCCGGGCGATAGAGGGGCATCTTGGAGGGCATATAGGCGTCTAGCGCGGCCTGGCCTGCGGCCCGGTGGTCGGGGTGGATCTGGCCGGCCCAGAACGGGTCAAAGGTGAAGAGCGTATCGGCCTGGGTCAGCCGGTAGAGGCGGGCGATCTGGGCGCGCAGCTCCAGGTCGGGCAGCAGCTCGCCGTCATGGTGGCCCAGGTTATAGGTGGCGCGGATGCCCAAGAGCCGGGCGGCGGCCTCGGTCTCGGCCAGCCGGGTGGCGGCCAGCGCCGGGCGGATCGCGCCCGTCTCCTGGGTGCCGAGGTCGCCCAGGGTACAGTTGACCGAGACCACTTCGACCCCGCGCTCGATCAGCAGCGCAATCGTCCCGCCACAGAGACACTCCAGATCATCCGGATGGGCGGCGACGACGATCAGCCGCTTGACCTCATCAAAAGCCTCTAGCCCGCGGAGCCCCGGCGCCGGTTCGGGCTTGGCGGTCTCCGGATGGTGGGCAGCAGGTCCGGCAGTGTCGGCCATGGTCGTTTCCGCTGTGCTTTCTAGGGGCTTGCATGTTTATCGGGTAGTAGAGATCAGGTAATAGAGATCGGGTAATAGAGAGTGGCGCGTCAAGGCTATCCTGTATTCGTGACCAGCCGTTCGTCTCAGGGCTGAGCTAACTGGCCGGCTGTTCTGTACAATTCAAATCTGTAACAAAGTGTTAGCTGATAACCTGCGTTGAAGGGAGGTAAGAATCACCTCTAATTCCACGTCGGCACTCGCTTGTAGACCTAGAGAGGCGGCAATTCCGTTTGTATCTGTACTTGAGCGATTTACCAGCCTGAGACGATACTCGTTTTCTTGCTCATAGAGTGCGTATGCATGGAAATGCATACTGTGACCGAGCCTGGCATCCTGTACGTGATCGAAGTTAAACTCGCGTCGCATATAGTCAAGCAAATGGTCTTGTAGCACGAGAACCAGATGTTTACCCAGGTTCTCGAACGTTTCAAGCTTATGATGAAGTTGCACCAATGTAGTCTTTGCTGTCATTTTCCAGTTGATCCCATACGAGCCTATTAAAGCAGAGGTATCGCCAGAAGCGGCTCCCATAGATGCTAAGAACTGCTGGCGCATAGGCCATAGTGTCCCGGTTGTGTCAAGCGCCTGTAGTTCGATTCCCACAAAATCAATCACTACCCCATTACGCGCAGACACGAGGAAGTAGTCAACGTTTCCCCCTGGTATTTCTACTTCTGAAACTCGGTGCAGTTCATTCCCCGGCTCATGTAAAGTGAGCAGATGAAGGCAATCAAAGAAGATTTGCCTACGCTCTAGGAGGCGGTATGGGCAAATAACAAGCTGCCTTGACATCTTGGTTCCATGCCGAATGCTACATGTTCCGATGGAAATACTTGGCTCGCTTTTCCGCACCTTAACGCATTTGCGGTTCAAATAGCTACAATGTTGCGTCATCACAAGCTGTTGCCAGTCAACATCATCTCGAAGCGTTGAGGTGGTAAACAACTCAATTATTGCAGGATGCATTGTAGGGTTCATAGTAGGAAATTGCATCTGCGTCGTGCATAGGCAATGTAGTCGCTTGCCAGATCAATGCCAACCGATTTACGTCCATACTTAAAGGCTACAAGGTTCGTGGTGCCGGTTCCACAAAAGGGGTCCAAAACGATACCCTCTATTGGACATGTAGCCAGAATAGGTATCTTGCATAAATCTTCTGGATATACTGCGTAATGCCCTGTGCGCTTGGTGGTATCTTCTGGGATGATATCCCATACATCGCCTGGTTTGCTACCTTCCGGATGATACTGTAGAAAATAAAACCCCTTTTGGGATAGCTCTTTTGCCCTTCCAGATACACTTTCAGAATCTGAATGGGTGGTGCGTTGCTGATTGCGGATCACCATCCGAAAGTCACTAATCTCCCCACGCTCAATCCGTTGTAGCATCTCATCAAGCGCCTTGAAGGCCGCTTGCTTTTCTTCATCTGTCAAGGCTGTAGATAGCTCGATTTGACGTTTGTATCTGATCCCTGTCACTCCTGTAGCCGATACAACCGCCCCGTTCTTTATATGCGCCTTCCGCGGTTTTGCTCGTATAGCATCCACATCGTAGAAAAAACCCTTCCCTTGCTTGACAAAATGAAACAAATATTCATGAATATTGCGAAGCTTATCTTTCGCATTATCAGGCCCCTTTAATTTGTTCCAGATGACATCATTTCTAAGGATCCATCCCTGCTCATCCATCAATGCAAGTGCAAGGCGCCAAGGAATTCCCTGCAATCCCTTGTCGTGATAGGTGTCGCCGATATTCAGCCAGAAGGAGCCTGTGTTTTTCAGTACCCGTCGTACCTGGGAGAATACTTCCAGAAGCTGTGCCAGGTACTCTTCGAGAGTGCTTTCGCGTCCAATACCTCCTTGATTGTACTCTCGCTTATTCCAGTACGGGGGGCTTGTCATACAAAAATCCACTGACTCATCAGGCAGTTGCCTAAGAATAGCTGTTGCATCACCACAAAAGAATAGAGGCATGTACCCTGGAGCTTCTCGATATGCCTCAAATTCCGCCTTCCAGTGCTGTTGCATACTGCCCTCAAGTAGCTCTAGCTCATTGTATCGAGTAAGTTGTTAACTTACCCTGAACATCCATCGGTTGTTCTAGCATATTTTCCGCCGGCTGGACCCAGACTTGGGTATCGTAGAAGCAGGCGCCTGCGCCCATATCGGCCTCATTTTGGGAAGTGATCTGGTTGATGTTGCGCCCGTCGGGGCTGGCCTTGGCCCACCAGATGCCCGGCGCCAGCACTGTCCCCGCCACAATCTCGCTGGTAATGTGGGCGGTCAGGGTGACGCTGCCCTGTGCATTGCCCACCTGCACGGCCATGCCCTCAGTAATGCCGCGCGGGCCGGCGTCGGCGGGATGGATGTGGAGCATCGGCGCCCGCTCGCGGCGCCGGAAGCGTTCAACGTTAGCGAAGGTGCTGTTGAGAAAGGCATGGGCGGGCGGCGAGATGCAGACCAGCGGCCCCATCTGTCCATCGGGCTGGAGGGCAGGCCCCTCGCCGCGCTGCCAGCGGGGCGGCGTGTACGCAGGCAGCGGGTCGTAGCCGTCCGCAGCCATGCGCTCGCTGTAGAATTCACATTTGCCGCTGGGGGTAGGAAAGTTGCCCTCGGCAAAGGGGAGGTAGGGCTGGGGCACGTTGAGCCGGACATAGCCCTCTGCCAACAGCCGCTCCCAGGTAATGCCGGCAAAACGCGCATGGCTTTGGGCGGCGAGAAGCTCCTGCAAGACCTCCTCATCGCTCTGCCGGAAGCACGGCTCGTCATAGCCCATCGCCTGGGCCAGCCGGCGAAAGATCTCGCTGTTGGGCAGGCTTTCGCCCAAGGGGGCAATGGCGGGACGGTTGAGCGCTAGGTGCAGATGGCCGTAGGGCTTGAGGATATCCCAATGCTCAAGCTGGGTCGTGGCGGGCAGCAGATAGTCGGCATAGTCGGCGGTATCGGTCTGGAAGTGTTCCAGTA
>DATLZJ010000782.1:0-6396 GCA_035574055.1 Caldilineaceae bacterium | reverse complement strand
CCGCCGTCCCGGTAGGGGTCCTCGTACCAGAAGAAGCGGTTCTCGTCGCAGGCCCAGCCGACCTTGACCGCGTCGCCAAAGGTGATGTACTCGCAGGCCGGGTCGAGCATCAGGTCCATCTTGCCGCCGACCCGCTTGCCGACCGCATGGACATTGGCAATCTCCTGGCTGATGGGCGCGCGGCCCCAGCCATGAATCTTGAAGGCGGGGTAGCCCATCTCTAGGCACTGCTCGGCGAAGTCGGCAAAGGCTTCGGGCGAGGAGAGGCCGCCGGGCTGGTGGTCGCCGTGGTAGGTGCTGGCATAGCAGGGAAGGCTCTCCTTGTAGCCGCCCAGCAGCTTATAGATGGGCGCATTGTAATATTTGCCGGCGATGTCCCAGAGGGCAATATCAATGGGCGCAATGCCGATGCGCGCCACCTGGCGCAGGGCGCGGCGCACATCGCTGTAGATGCGCTCGCGTTCCAGCGCGCTCTTGCCGATCAGGTAGTGGAGAAAGGTGGGGAGGGTGGAGTATTCGGCGTTGCTGCCGCCGGCATATTCGCCGATGATGCCGGCGTCGGTAAAGATGCGCAGGATTTTGCCGCGTAGAGCGATCTTGCCTCCAGGTTCATAGACGAGGTTGAAGCCATTGTAGTCCCGGCCCATGTTTTCCAGAGTATATTCATACTCATGGATCTCGATCTTGGTGATCTTCGGATCGCCCATGGTTCCTCCTCAGACGTGAGAATGGGTGGATAGATTAGGCTCGGCCGTGGCGTGGAGAGGTGTCGGCCAGACGCCCGCCTTCATGGTTGCTGAATGGTGGTAAGGTGGTTTGGTGGTCTATTGGGCCTGAGTGGTTGGCTGCCAATCCGGCGGATGCCTACAGACAGCCGGCGCGCGGCATGGCAGACTTGCAGGCAAATGCCGGACTGTCGTTAGGACGAATACAGACGAATACAAGACTAATACAGTCGTCAGTACAGCCGCGGCTGCGCGCTCATGTAACTTGTATTGCACGTCCGACCGGAGGTCATTCTATCATTGTGCGCGCCGGGTCGCAATTGGCGCGCCTTCTTATGGGGCTGTACGTGCCTCTTGAAGCCGCATCCATAGAGGGTGCATCCAATCAACTAGGGGCTGTATAAGATGGGTGTCAGGACAGATAACGTATGAGCAGACGAGTCCATGTGATTGCAAATCCGGCGGCGGGCCAGGCCTTGTTTGACATCAAGACCCTCAATACTGTCTTCGGCGAGGTGGGCATCGAGTGGGAAGTCCATTTCACCAAGCAAGAGGGAGATGGCAAACGACTGGCGCAAGAGGCCATTACGGCAGGCGCGGATGTCGTTGCCGCCTATGGCGGCGATGGCACAGTCGCCGAAGTCGCCAGTGGGCTGGTGGGCAGCGCCACGCCTTTGGCGATTCTGCCAGGCGGAACGGCCAATGTCATGTCTATCGAGCTGGGCATTCCTAGCCGCTTTCCGGCTGCCATTGCGCTGCTCGCGACCGACGAGCTGGCGACCCGTTCGGTGGATGTCGGCATGGTGGATGATCGTACCTTCATGCTGCGCGTGAGCGTCGGGCTGGAGGCCAAGATGGTCGAGGGGGCCGACCGCACGCTCAAGGATAGATTAGGAAATATCGCTTACGCGCTTTCGGGGCTACGCGCGCTGCGGGCGCAGGAGGTGGTACGCTACGACTTTGAGCTGGATGGCAAGCAAGTGACCGAGGACGGGATTGCCTGTATCATCGCCAACTCCGGCAATCTGGGGTTGCCGGGGGTGCGCCTTGCGCCCGACATTGATGTGAGCGATGGCCTGTTGGATGTCATCGTGATCAACAATACCAACCTGGCGACGGTGCGCATGTTGGTCGCCAGCATCCTCGGCCAGGATGTGGCAACCTCCCCGGAGGATGACATCGAGGAGGAGCGAACCGTGCATCACTGGCAGGCTAAGGAGATTCGACTCAGCACGACGCCTTCCACCGCTGTCCAGTGTGACGGGGAGATGATCGGCAATACGCCTAAGCAAATCCGGATACTGCCTGGGGCGATACGGGTCGTGGTTCCGCCGCCGGCCGAGGCGCTAGGAGAGATTGAAGTCTAGGCCCATGAGCGAAGCGACGTCCGTCAAGCCTGCCGTCAAGCGTAGCCTCTGGCTGCGCATGATCGCGGACCTGCCGGAGGTCCTGCGCCGGCTATGGGTGGAGCTGCGCCGGCAAGGGCCACGCATCGCGCTGCTCTATTTGGTGGACCATGTGATGCGCCTCGTCACCGGCGCGCCGCCGCGCTTCTACAGCCAGGTGACGCCACACCTCCACGTGGGCGGCCAATTCTCGGCGAAAGGCTGGGAGAGGCTCCGGGAGCGAGGGATCAGCGCGGTCGTCAACCTGCGCGATGAGTTTGATGATCGGGAGGCCGGCATCGCTCCGCCGGCCTATCTGTACTTGCCTACCGTTGACAACACGCCGCCAACCCTGGATGATCTGTGCCGCGGTGTACATTTCATCGAGCAGGAGCGGGCGCGCGGCGGGCGCGTCTATGTCCATTGTATGTTGGGCGTAGGCCGCTCGGTGACGCTGGTGGCGGCCTATCTCGTTGCCAAGGGAGCGACGCCGGCGCAGGCTTGGAAGACCATCCGCCGGGCACGACCCTTCATTCAGCCGACGGCCGGACAGGTGGCGATTGTGGAGCAGTTTGCGAGCGAGCGGCCCAACTGTACAGACCTTGAGCCGCTTTGATGCCTTCTTGACGCCTTTTTGATACCTGCAGGTTTGTGGTCCCTGCTCATGCTGTCCTGATTCCCATCTGGTCCTGCCGGTTTGGCGCTGGCGCTAACAGACCTCTTACATTTTGATAGCGCTGCGCTAACAGTAATGGGCTACGCTAGAGGATAGCAAGAGTTGGAAAATAGCCATCCATAGCCAGCCTGCTGTTGGGCCGTCATTAATTGGCGGGGCAGCAGTTGACATAAAAATGAAGAGGGTCGCCAGAGCTATTGGCGACCCTCTTCATTTTTCCTCTTGCGTTTTCTTGCTCTTATCACCGGCTGGGCAAGCAGCCGTCTATGCATTAGCGCAAATGTTACCTACATGCAGGCAGACGTTTGACAGGCGGACGGCGGCAACGTAGCATGAGGCCGAACGACAAGCGCACCGCCATTGGGTCTTTCGAGTCTTGATGGCATCATGAGTGAATCATAGGGGAGACATCGCATGGGCAAGGTGTATGCGGAGATCAATGGGACGCTGGCCGAGTGGATACGGGCGCAGCGCCTCTTTTTTGTGGCGACGGCCCCGCTCTCAGGGGATGGGCTGCTCAACTGCTCTCCGAAGGGGCTAGATACCTTCGCCATCCTCGGCCCGCGCACAGTGGCCTACTTGGACCTGACAGGCAGCGGTGTGGAGACCATCGCCCACCTGCGCGAGAATGGGCGGATCGTGATCATGTTCTGTGCGCTCGACGGCGCGCCCAAAATCGTGCGCCTTCATGGAACTGGCGTCGCCCTGGAGCCAGGCCATCCCGAATTTGCTGCGCTGCGCCACCACTTCCCCGACCTGCCGGGCGTGCGCAGCATCATCAAGGTCGAGCTGGCGCGCATCTCCGACTCCTGTGGTTTTGGCGTGCCCCTCTTTGACTATAAGGGCGAACGGGATGCGCTGGTGCGCTTCGCCGAGACCAAAGGGCCGGAGGGGATCGCTGCCTATCATGCCAAGCACAACCGGCAAAGCGTTGAGGGGTTGCCGGGACTGGCGGAGACCCTAGACCCGGCGCCGGCCGCGTCATAGTCGTTTGCCACCCTAGCTATTTCATACACATTCATATCCATCCGCAACCCCACCCACACAAGGACCTGCCATGACCACCCACCACTTTGTGCCGGATCACTATTTCAACACCATTGGCTCGCATCCGCCGGTGTTACGCATCGCCGCCGGCGATACAGTCGTGACGACCAGCGTGGATGCGCGGGGCGTGGACCACCATGGGCGGACCGTTGCCCAGCGCGGCAATCCGATGACCGGCCCTTTTTATGTGGAGGGCGCAGAGCCGGGGGATACACTGGTGGTGCGGCTGGACAGACTGCGCCCGAATCGTCCCCGCGGCTGGACCCGCAAGATGGTCGCTCCCAATGTCGTAGACCCAGAGTACGTGCCGCAGTTGCCCTGGCCCGCCAGCAACGCCGAGGCCCTGGCGACCTGGGCCGTGGATACGGAGGCGTGGACGGCGACCCTGGAAGACCCGGCAGACACCAGGCTGGGTGCGCTTACATTGCCGCTCGCCCCGATGGTCGGCTGTTTTGGCGTCGCCCCCGCCGGGGGAGAGGCCATCTCCACGGCCACCTCCGGCCCCCACGGCGGCAATATGGACTATCGTGGCTTTGTTGAGGGGGTGATGGTCTATTTCCCGGTCTTCGTGCCGGGCGCGCTCTTTCACATCGGCGACGGCCATGCGCTTCAGGGCGACGGCGAGATCGTGGGCACCGGCATCGAAATCTCCTTTGACATCCAGTTCACCGTTCAGGTGCGCAAGGGCAAGTCCATCGGCTGGCCGCGCGGGGAGAACGCCGATTATATCTTCACCTGCGGCAATGCGCGGCCCCTCGACCAGTGCGTCCAGCACGCTACCACCGAGATGATCCGCTGGCTGCAAGATGACTATGGGCTGGATGCGGTGGGCGCGCACATCCTCTTGGGGCAGGCGGTGGAGTACGATCTAGGCAATATCTACGACCCGGCGTACACGATGGTGTGTAAGGTGCCGAAGAGACTGCTGACTGTTGACTAGTGACTGTTGACTAGTGACTGTTGACTTTGAGCGCGTTGCCGGCTGATGGCTGGCGTTTGGCTCTTCGCTGCTGGCGAGTAGCCTAGAGAGAGGCGCCTGATTGGTCCGCTTCTGCCTCTGAAAGCTACTAGTCACCAGTCAACAGTCATCTTTGCGCCTTTGCGCTTTATCCCCTATGCTAGAGCCGAATTGACCAAGCAGCTAGAAAGAAGTCCTGCATGGCGTCGCGTAAGAAGATAGCCGCCATTGTTACTGTGTACTTCCCTGCCTCCCACGCCGATGTCATTGTGACGAAGTTTCTCAAGGGATTTCCCACCGATGAAGGGTTGCTGTCCCCGCGCGTGGATATCGCCTCGCTCTATGTGGACCAAACGCCCGCCGACGATGTGAGCCGTCGCTTTGCCGCCGAGCATGATGTTCCCATTTTCGACAGCATTGTCGGGGCGCTCACCCTGGGCGGCAAAGAGCTGGCCGTGGATGGGGTGCTGCTCATCGGCGAGCATGGCGAGTATGCCTGGAATGAGAAGGGGCAGCATCTTTATCCCCGAAAATACTTCATGGAGCAGATCTGCGGCGTCATGGCGACCAGCAAGCGGGCCGTGCCAGTCTTCAACGACAAGCATCTCTCTTATAACTGGCATGACGCCAAGTGGATGGTGGAGCGGGCGGCTGCGCTGGGCGCGCCCTTCATGGCCGGGTCGTCGCTCGTCACCTGCTGGCGCGATCCCTGGCTGGAGCACCCGCTGGGCACGCGGATGCAAGAGGCGCTGGTAGTCTCTTATTCGGGGCTGGATGTGTATGGCTTTCACGCGCTGGAGACGCTGCAATGCATGGTGGAGCGACGCGAGGGCGCAGAGCGCGGCGTCGCCGCTGTCACCTGTCTGGAGGGTGAGGTGGTGTGGGCCGCAGCCGCCGAAGGTCGTTGGCCGCGCGACCTGGCCGACGCAGCGTTGGCGCGCATCCCGGATAAACCGGCAGGCGGCATGGAGCGTCACTGTCCCAACCCGGCCCTATTCATCGTCGAGTACCGAGATGGCTTCCGCGGCTATGTGCTGATGTTGACCGGCTATATCGAGCAGTTCGGCTATGCTGTGCGGCTGGCCGGCGGCGAGGTCGCCAGCACCCTCTTTTATCTTGCCACGGCCCAGCCCCACCCCCATTTTAGCTATCTCGGCCTGAACATCGAGGAGATGTTCGTCACCGGCAAGCCCTCCTATCCGGTGGAGCGCACGCTGTTGACCAGCGGCGTCCTCGAGGCGGCGTTGGATTCCCGCTACCAGGGCCAGGTACGGCTGGAGACGCCTCACCTGGCGGTCGAATATCAAGCGCCGGAACGAGTACCCTGGCGACCTAGCGCGCCGCGCCCATCCGCCTCGGCGCTACAGCCGGTCGCGTCCTACTGAGCAGACAGGAACAGACGGTGACCTCATCACTCCAGGGCGGCTCCCTGGCCGGCGCACGGCTACGACCGCTGGCTGCGACCTACGGCTATTATGCAACCTTTATTGGCCTGGGATTGGTTTCTGCTTCCTTAGGGCCGACCTTGCCTGGCCTGGCCGAGCAGACGCGCAGCGAGTTGAGCGAGATTTCCTTTCTTTTCACAACCCGGGCCGGCGGTTATAT
>DATLZJ010000781.1:0-15459 GCA_035574055.1 Caldilineaceae bacterium | reverse complement strand
CCGCAGTGCGCAAGCCGGTCAAGTGGCTGCCGCCGTCGGGCGTGTTGATGGTATTGGCAAAGGCAAAGACCGACTCGGAGAAGCCGTCGGTATACTGGATCGCCGCCTCCACCTGAGTGCTGTCCACCTCCATATCCACATAGATGGGCGGATGAAGCACGGTGCGGTTCTTGTTGAGATAGCGCACAAAGGACTTGACGCCCCCCTCGAAATGGAAGTTGATCTCGTGGGGCTGTTCCGGGCGCTCATCAATGAAGCAGATGTCTACCCCGCGCGTCAGGAAGGCCATCTCGCGGAAGCGGGTTGCCAGCACGCTGAAGGAGTACTCCGTCACTTGGAAGATGGTGTCATCGCGCAGGAAGGTCTGAATAGTGCCGGTGTCGGCAGGGTCGCACTCGCCGATGACCTCCACCTCCGTTACCGGGACGCCCCGCTCAAAGCGCTGGCGATAAATCTTGCCGTCGCGCTTGACCTTGCTCTCCATCCAGGTGCTCAAGGCGTTGACCGCGCTGACGCCCACGCCATGGAGACCGCCGGAAACCTTATAGCCGCCGCCGCCAAACTTACCGCCGGCGTGCAGCTTGGTCATGACGACGGTCAGCGCGGGCAGGCCCGTTTGCTTTTGGATATCCACGGGGATGCCGGCGCCGTTGTCCTCGACCGTAACGCTCTCATCCTTATGGATGGTGATGCGAATGCGGTCACAGCGCCCCTGCATGGCCTCGTCAATGGCGTTGTCCACCACCTCAAAGACCATGTGGTGGAGCGCCTTGGCGTCGGTCCCGCCGATGTACATGCCGGGCCGGCGGCGCACAGCCTCCAGCCCCTCCAGCACCTGAATTTGGTCGGCTCCGTAGATGACGTTTTGATTCCTCGCGTTTGCCACAAAATCCTCCTCAGAAGCTAAACCGCAAAGGCGCAAAGAACGCAGAGTCCAGATGAGCAGTAGCTCAAAGGTGCAAATAGACCAGGTTCAGAAGAGTCTTGACCCATGATCGCCGGTCACTATCTCCGGCGTTACTCTAGCTCTTCCTCTTTTCTGATCCTTTGCTGAACTTTGCGCTCTTGGCGCCTTTGCGGTTACTTCTCATTATACTTCTCGTTCTTTAACAGCCGCGTGCGATAAAAGACAAGCAGGGCCATGGTCAGGCCGCTGCCGATATAGGCGTTGATGGCAATGGCGGCCAGCGTCCCCACCGGCATCCAGACCGATAACTGCCTCATGAGCAAGGCAAAGCCCAAACTGATCACGTTGTAGAGCAGCACAAAGCCAAGCGTCGCCCAGAAATTGTTGCGCACCAGCACAAAGCTCTGGGCCATCGCCTGGTGAACCGGCAGGTTGTCCATCACAACCGCCGCCGTGACAAAATAGAGATAAAAGAACAGGACCAAAACGGCCCCACTGAACAGCACCAGCAGGAACTGGCCGAGCGCCGGCATCACTAGGTTGAGCACCGCTACCGCCAGCAGCGCCGGCGCCGCCCCTATGGTCAACAACGTGACCATCAGGATCAGGTACAGCAGCACCATCAGCCAGTGGCGGGCGGCCATGCGCAGGAACTCTCCCGCATCCTGCGCCTTTGGGCCGCCGCCGATGGGCAGCGTGCGCGCCAGCATGTTCATGTAGACAACGCCCAGGAATAGCCCCGCCAGACTCAACCCGCCAGAGAGGGCAATGGCGGCCAGCGGGTTGGCGATCTCAAGTATCCGCCCCTGGGAGATCGGCCCGATCGTCACAATGAGACTCGGCACATGGAGCAAGGATGAGCTGACCAGCAGGTCCAGCAGATTTGAGCTTTCGCCAAACATCTCCACCACATCAGCCGCCTGGCGGCTCATCGCTGCCATCTCCTCAGGGAAGCCCTCCACTTGGGCAGCCTCAATGTACAGCGCGGCCAGTTGGCGGAAGAGCGGTGCGATACTCATGCGCGGCGCCAGCCAGAGCAACAGGTCCAGCAAGACCGGCACCAACAACAACTCCAGCCGTTTCCCCAGAAAACGATATCCTGCCGAAAGGCTATCAACAACGCCCAAGAGACACCTTACTGTTGCTCGCTTGGCCCGCCGCCGCCTCGTCCGAACGAGGAAGCTCCCCGATCCGGCCGCGTGACGCCGTGCGAAACCGCAATCACCAGACAAAAACACCCGGCTCACAGACCTTTAGTATACCATAACCACGCCGGTTGGCCGAACTGGGAGGGCCGAGAAACGGAACTTTTGTTCGAGAACATTCCTGCTACCGCGCGGCTTGGCTAAGCTGCATCCCGGCCAGCCCATCGCCTGCCGCCGGCACAGGTCCCTCGCGGCGTTGCCCGTTGCCGCAGGTTGACGCCACCTCCCCGCGTCCGATAGAATCCAAACGCTATTAGGCCATCCACCGTGGGCCATCAGCGCCTTCGGCAGCGTGACCCTGCTCAAGGCTCCATCCAAGTCGCCAGAGCGCCACAGCGGCCAAACCCGTAGCGCCGGTGGGCGAGGGCGGCTAGACACGGTTTGCATACGCTTCCTGTATCCACCCTTTGAGGTTACGGCTATGAGCTCCTTTGTGATCGAAGGCGGCTACCCTATCCAAGGCGCCATCCGGCCCATCGGCAACAAGAATGCGGCGCTTCCCTTGCTGGCGGCATGTCTATTGACCGACGAGCCGGTCACCCTCCACAACGTGCCCAACATCGGCGACGTCGAGACCATGATCGCCATTCTCCAGCAGCTTGGCGTCGAGGTCAGCCGCCAGGAACGGAGCGTCACCCTTTGTGCCCGCCATGCCAATCGCACCGATCCTGACCCCACCCTCTTTGCCCAGATTCGCGGCTCGCTCACCTTGATGGGGCCGCTGCTCGCCCGCCACCGCCATTTCAGTGTGCGCACCAACGCCGGCGGCGACGACATCGGGCGGCGGCGCATTGATACCCACCTGCAAGTGCTGGAGGGCCTGGGCGCCACGATGGACACCAACGGCAAGTTTAGCCTACGCAGCCGTGACCGGCTCTGTGGCGCAGACATTCTACTAGATGAGACGTCGGTCACCGCTACAGAGAACGGTCTCATGGCCGCAGCCCTGGCGCGCGGCGCCACCATCCTGCGCAACGCCGCCAGCGAACCCCATGTCCAAGACCTTTGCCGGCTCCTGATGACCATGGGCTGCCCCATCGAGGGCGTCGGCAGCAATACATTAACCATCCACGGCCAGGAATCGCTGCGCGGCGGCGAGATCTACATCAGCCCCGACTTCGTGGAAGTAGGCAGCTTTATCGGGCTGGGCGCCATCACACCCGGCGAGCTGCGCATCGAAGGCGTGGCGCCCGACCACCTGCGCATGATCAACATGGTCTTCGGTCAGCGGTTCGGCGTGCGGATGCGCCTGGAACATGACCCTGCCGCGCCGCCGGAGCTGGCCTACACGCTGGTGGTCGAGCCAAAACAAGAGCTGCGCGTTCGCCCCGATTTTGGCGGCGCCGTGCCCAAGCTGGACGACGGCCCCTGGCCCCACTTCCCGCCAGACCTGATGAGCATTGCCCTGGTGGTCGCCACCCAGGCCCAAGGCACCATCATCATCCACGAGAAGATGTACGAAAGCCGGCTCTATTTTGTGGACAAGCTCACCACCATGGGCGCGCAGATCATCCTCTGCGACCCCCATCGCGCCGTGGTTGTCGGCCCCAGCCGGCTGGTGGGCCAGCCGGTGAGCAGCCCGGACATCCGCGCCGGCATGGCGCTGGTGTTGGCGGCCCTCGTCGCCGACGGCGTCACCACCATCGGCAACGTCCAACAGATTGACCGGGGCTACGAGCGCATTGACGAAAAACTCCGCAGCCTCGGCGCACGGATTCAGCGTGTGAACTAGCATGTATATCAGCCATATTCGCCTTAAAAACTGGAAAAACTTCAAAGATGTCGAGGCTGATCTCCAGCTCCGCACCTTCCTGATCGGCCCCAATGCTTCCGGCAAGTCCAACTTCCTGGACGCCTTCCGCTTTCTCCGCGATGTAGCCGAAGATGGTCTCCGCAAGGCGGTGGATGAGACGCGTGGCGGTATCTCATCCATCCGCTGTCTGGCGGCCAGACAGTATAGCAATATTGATCTGGAAGTGCAGATCAGTGACGGCAGCGATGCCCTCCCCTGGACCTATCGCCTGTCGTTCAACCAAGACAACAACCGCCGCCCGGAAGTACGCGAGGAAGTTGTATTACATGGCGAAGAAGAGATTCTGCGTCGCCCCAACCGGGAAGATGAGCTTGACGCGCTCCTGCGAACCCAAACGGCGCTGGAGCAGATTGTTGCGAATCAACGATTTCGCGAGATCGCTCGCTTCTTTCAGTCAGTCTCCTACCAACACCTGCTCCCACAAGTAGTGCGTGATCCGCGCAGCTTCTCCCCCTTGCCTGTCCAGGGTGATCCCTTTGGGCGCGACTTCCTTATGCGGATGTGGCGCACACAAAGCAGAACCCGCGAGTCGCGCTTGAAAAAGATTGCCTCTGCCCTCCGAAGTGCAGTACCGCAACTCACCGAGTTAAGCATGGAGATGGATAATAGTGGCGTCCCGCATCTCATCGGCAAATATTCCCACTGGCGCGAACATGCTGCGCGCCAGAACGAGAGCCAGTTCTCCGATGGTACGCTACGCCTATTGGGGCTCCTTTGGACAACGCTTGAGGGAGATGGCCCCCTGCTTCTAGAGGAGCCGGAGTTGTCACTCCATCCCGAGGTGGTGCGCCGTCTGCCCACCATCTTTCACCGCATCAATCGTGAGCGCAAATCGCCGCGCCAGATTATCATCTCAACTCATTCAGAGGAGATGCTACAAGATCAGGGAATTGGGCCGGAGGAAGTCTTGCGGCTGGAACCCACCGAAAACGGAACCCTGCTGCGCCTACCGGATGAGGCAGATCGGCAGGCCATGCGTAGCGGTCTCACCGCAGCCGATGTGCTCATGCCCAAGGCTGCGCCACAAAATCTCCAACAGATGTTATTTGAGTTCCCTTAATGCTGATAGATACCCTGGTTGAAGGGGTACTCGATGAAGCGGTGGCCGGCAGGGTACTCCAATATTGCGGCCATTCCGTAGGCAGTCGTCTCGGACGCAACGGCATCTCTTACCTGCAGAAGAAAATCCAGGGCTTCAATGTGCGAGCAGCCTACGGACGCCCCATTCTCGCGCTTGTTGATTTGATGGATACTCGTCTGCCATGTCCGTCAGCCGTGGTGGCAGCGTGGCTGCCGGATCGTTCGGCGCAGATGCATCTACGTGTTGTCGTGCGAGAGATTGAGAGTTGGCTTCTGGCTGACCGAGAAGGTATTGCCCACTTCCTGGGCGTACCAGTCTCTATCATCCCGCAGCAGCCCGAAACCCTCCCAAATCCAAAGGAGGACCTTGTGAGTCTAGCGCGCCGCTCGCGACGGAAAGCGATCCGGCAGAGTTTAGCTCCGCGCCCTGGCATTTCCGCCATTGTAGGTGCAGAATATACGGCTATGCTAGAGGAATTTACGCTCACAGTCTGGAATGTAGACATAGCCTGCGTCGCTGCGCCAAGCCTGGCACGGTGCGTCCAACGGCTGCGATCACTTCACGAGTAGAGTGCTGATACGATTAGAGCGCCGACAGTCATTGATTGCCGAACAACACAGCGAGCGATAAGGATGCAATAATGTCCCAGGTTGAAAACGACACAATTACCTCCGCCCAGCGCGAGATTCAGCGCCAGCGCGACGAGATCATCACTTTCCTGCGCGAGCTGGTCGCCATCCCTTCCATGGATTCCCAGATCGGGCCGGTGGGCGAGCGCGCTCAGGCCGAGATGCGTAAGCTTGGCTTCGATGAGATCCGCTTTGATACAATGGGCAATACCCTGGGACGCATCGGCGACGGCCCACGCGTGCTCATCTACGATAGCCACCTTGACACTGTCGGCATCGGCAACCCCGATGAGTGGCAGTGGGACCCGTTCCAGGGCAAGATCGAAGATGGCCGCTTCTATGCGCGCGGCGCCTGTGATGAGAAGGGCAGCACGCCCGGCATGATCTATGGTCTGGCCGTCGCCCGGCGCCTCGGGCTGCTGGATGGGTGGACGGCCTACTACTTCGGCAATATGGAAGAGTGGTGCGACGGCATTGCCTGCCACGCGCTGGTAGAGCATGAGGGTATCCGCCCCGATTTTGTGGTCATCGGCGAGCCGACCAAGATGCAGGTCTATCGCGGCCACAAGGGACGGGTGGAGATGCAGATCGTCGCCAGGGGCAAGAGCGCCCACGCCGCCAGCAACCACCTGGGCGACAATGCCATCTACAAGGTGCTGCCCATCATCGAGGGCATCAGCCGCATGGAACCACAGCTAGGCGATGACCCCTTCCTGGGCCACGGCAAGATCACCGTCACCGATATGGCCGTCGAAACCCCCTCCATCAACGCCGTGCCCAATGGCTGCACGGTCTTTGTGGACCGCCGGCTGACCTTTGGCGAGAGCGCAGAGGCCGCCATCCAGCAGGTGCGCGACCTGATCCCCGAACCCTATCGCAGCAACGGCGATATCCGGGTTGAGATGTTGCGCTACGACGAGCCAAGCTACACCGGCTTTGTCTTTCCGGTGGATAAATACTTCCCGGCCTGGGCGCTGGACCCCGGCCACCCGCTCGTCCAGGCCGGGTTGGAGACGGCCCGCGCCATCGGCCTCCCCGACCACACACCGGGCAAATGGAACTTCAGCACCAACGGCATCTATTGGGCCGGCAAGGCCGGCATCCCGGCCATCGGCTTTGGCCCAGGTGAGGAGGAGACGGCCCACACGGTTCAAGACAGCGTGCTGCTGGACGATGTGGTGAAGGCCGGTGAGTTCTATGCCCTCTTGCCTGCCCTCCTGCGCGGCAGGTTGGGCTAGGGAAGGCGCCGCCCATGAGCGCCGCACCCGTGCACCGGCCCCTTGCCGTCATTGCCATCGGCGGCAACTCGCTGATTACCGACAGCAGCCGCCCCGACGTGCCCCACCAGTGGGACGCAGTGCGCGAGACGGCGCGCCACATCGCCAATATGATCCAGAGCGGCTGGCGCGCCGTCATCACCCACGGCAACGGGCCGCAGGTCGGCTTTATCCTGCGCCGCAATGAGCTGGCGATGCATGAGGTGCATACCACCCCCCTCGACCTGATCGTGGCCGACACCCAGGGCAGCATCGGCTATATGCTCCAGCAGACGCTCAACAACGAGTTCTTCCGGCGGGCGCTGCCCCTTCAGTGCGTGACCCTGGTCACCCAAGTGCGGGTGGAGAGCGACGATCCCGCCTTTCAGAATCCCACCAAGCCCATCGGCGGCTTCCTGGACGAAGCGCGCGCCCGCCAGTTCGAGGAGGCGGGCTGGAAGGTCGTGGAGGACGCGGGCCGGGGCTGGCGGCGGGTTGTCGCCTCGCCGGAGCCGGTGGAGATCGTCGAGGAACAGGCTATTGCCGAGGCCGTGGCCGCGGGCTGGATCGTGGTCGCGGTCGGCGGCGGCGGCATCCCCGTCACCCGCAACCGGCATGGCGAGCTGCGGGGTGTGGCTGCTGTGATTGACAAGGACCTTGCCAGCAGCCTGCTGGCGAGCCGGATCGGCGCCGACCTCTTTCTGATCAGCACGGGCGTCGAGCGGGTGGCGCTCAATTTCGGCAAGCCCAACCAGCAAGAACTGGCCCAGATGACCGTGAGCGAAGCCCGGCGCTATATGGATGAGGGCCACTTCGCCCCCGGCAGCATGAAGCCCAAGATCGCGGCCTGTATTCGCTTTCTCGAACGCAGCGCCGCTCCCCACGCCTACGCACTCATCACCAACCCCGCAAACCTGGAGCGCGCCCTCCAAGGCGCAACCGGCACCCGCATTGTGCGCGACCTTTGAACGCGGCTGCGCCCGCCCTAACCCATTGTTAACGTACCCGCAGCAGCCATTGAACACGGCTGTTAACATCTACCTGCTACGCTCTTGTGATGGAACGCTCTTGCGTTGGGATGGAAGGGATGGATGGCGCAATCACCCTGCGGCATTGTACGGGCCACGACAATCGAGCGCCTGGCGCCCATGTTCGTTGACCGGCTCTGACGGCTGCGCTATACTTTGTATAGAAGGCTATCGGCGTAGAAGCCAATAGGGGAAGCGCCCTTGCAGACATGCCGCCCGCGCGCGGTTCACAGTAATACCAGGCCAACCATGTCCGGCGCCGTGGGCCAAGAGGGGCGTCCTGGCGCCGATGCTCATCGGTGCGCGACATGCGCCGGCAAGCCGGCTGCATCTCTATGCCAGCCAGCCGTGCGCTCAGCAGAGGATGGAATCGCCAGTGGACAGCACCGCGCTGAAGGCTCGACCTACTTCCACACAGACCGCTGCGCATAGCCGCATCCGATGGCTCACCGGTCGCCAGGGACGGCGCCTGCGCGAGGCCCTGCTTGCCTATCTCTTTCTCTTGCCGGCCTTTCTTATTGTCGGCCTCTTTGGCCTCTTTCCCATTCTCTTTGCCGCCTTTGAAAGCACCCTGCGGGGGCTGAATCAAATTGTCGGGCCATACACCGGGCTGGGCAACTATGTCCAGGCCATCGGCGACCTGGCCTATGTGCTCTTCTTCTGGGTCTCGGCCATTCTGGTCTTTTTGGCGGGACGGGGCCTGGTCCAGGCGGCGCGGCTCGCCTTCGAGCGGCGAGAGCCATTCTGGAGCTGGCTGCTGCCGGGTGTGCTCATCGGCAGCGGGCTGGCTGCGCTGGCGCTCTTTATCTTCCGGCTGCTCCCCCTCGTGCTGGACATTCCCAGCCAGATGCGCGGGCGCAACAACACCGCCGAACGTTTTCGCGAGCTGCTGCTCGCCTCTTTCACCGATCCGGGCGTGCAACAGGCGCTGTGGAGCGCGCTCATCGCCCTGGCGCTGGGCCTGGCGCTCTTTATCATCCTCTCCCGCCGCTATGACCGCTTGACGCCCCCCGGCCATGTCGTCCACAACTATGCCGGCCCCTTCATTGGCGCAACGGTGATGGTCATCGCCGCTGCTGCGCTCTCCTGGTTGACCTGGGTCGAGATTCAGAAAGCCTACGCCGAGGCCGCCGAGGCGGGCAATGGGCTGGAGCTGTGGGCGCATCTCCTGACCATCAGCGCCGGGCTGCTGCTGTTGCTCATCGCCTGGTGGCTGTGGGACGGCGCAGCCCACCGGGAATCCAATCTGGGGATGGCCTTGCGCCTGGCCGCGGCCGCCATGCTCCTGGCCGGGGGCTGGCTGCTCATCGGCGAGCTGCCGCGCGCCGTTGCCGCCGGCGACCGCAAGTGGTGGCTGGGGGTGATCAATACCTTCTGGTATTCGTTGGGCACCATCCCTGCCCAGCTTGGCGTGGCGCTGCTCCTGGCGGTGCTGCTCTTCCAGGACATCCGCGGCAAATCGCTCTTCCGGATGATCTACTTCATTCCCTATATCGCCCCTTTTGTGGGCACTGCCGCCGTCTTTCGCATTATTTTCTCCGGGCGGCCCACCGCCCCGGCCAATGCGCTGATCACCAACCTGGGCGGCGACCCGCTCGCCTGGCTCAGTAGCCCAACCGGACTCTTTCAGATGATCCTAGGCGACAGTGTTACCCTGCCCGATTGGGCCGCCGGGCCAAGCCTGGCGCTGATCGTCATCATGATTTACGGCGTCTGGACCTTTGTCGGCTTCAACACGGTCATCTTCATGGCCGGGTTGGGCAACATCCCGCGCGAGCTATATGAAGCAGGCGCCATTGACGGCGGCGGGCGTTGGGCGCTCTTCCGCCATATCACCTTGCCGCTGCTCTCGCCCACCCTTTACTTCCTGACGCTCTACTCGGTCATCGGCACCTTCAAGGCGTTCAACCATATTTATGTGCTGCGCTCCGCCGCCGCCCTGGGCACGACCGATACGGCCAGCGTCGTCATCTTCCTGACCTTCAAGGAGAACGTGCGCTACGGCTATGCCTCGGCGCTGGCGATCCTGCTGCTGGTGATCATCCTGATGCTAACGGCGGTCAACAACCGCCTTGCGAGCAATCGAGTCTTCTATGGCTAGCCAAGCCTCCGCTACCACACGATCGATCTCTCAACCCCGCGCGGTGACGCGCAGGCAGAGCCGCGCGCCGGTCAACCTGGGATACATTCTTGCCTATGGGGTGCTGCTCCTCGGCGCGGTGGTTGCGCTGGTCCCCTTTCTCTATACGGTCAGCGTCTCGCTGATGAACTTGACCGAGGCCACCGGCGGGCGCTGGCTGCCCAATACGCCCCAGTGGGGCAACTATGTTCAGGCCTGGGACGACGCCAACTTCTCGCTCTACTTTTGGAACAGCGTCAAGATCACGCTCATCACCGTCAGCGGCGAGCTGGTCTTCTGCACCCTGGCGGCCTATGCCTTCGCCCGCATGGAGTTCCCCGGCAAGGGTTTTCTCTTTGCCCTGCTCTTGTCAACGCTCATGTTGCCCGAAGCGGTGACCTGGGTGCCCAACTTCATTACCGTCTCCTGGCTAGGGCGGGTCGGGCCGATCCCCTGGATCAACAACTGGCCGGCGCTGACCATCCCCTTCATGGCCGGGGCTTTCGGCATCTTCCTGCTGCGCCAGTTCTTCCAGCAAATTCCCAATGAACTGTGGGACTCCGCCCAGCTCGACGGTGCAGGCCACTTCCGCTATCTGCTCCAGATCATCCTGCCGCTCTCCAAAGCGCCGGTGATGACCCTGCTGCTCTTTGGCTTTATTGCCTCGTGGAACTCACTGGCCTGGCCCATCCTGGTGACCACTACACCCGACTGGCGGCCCATCTCTTACGGCCTGTTGACCTTTTTGGACGAGGCCGGCTCCTTCTTCCACCTTCAGATGGCCGGCTCGGTCATCACCATGGCGCCCATCCTGGTCATCTACTTCTTCACACAGCGCACCTTCATCGAAGGCATTGCGACGTCCGGTCTCAAAGGATAACGGGCGACCGGAGGCCCCAGACCCAGTAGGCAAACTCAGGACAGGGCAAAGTCAAGACAAGCAAAGTTAAGACCAGGCAAATTCAGGGCAGCGCGCCTGCCCTGTTTGCAGCAGAAGCAATCCTGCCAACCAAACTTACAAGGTTCACTCGATTCACATCATGACTCACATGTAGAAGGAGACAGCACTATGCGACAAAAGCAACTCTGGGTGCTCAGCGCGTTGCTGGTGATGGCGCTCTTGTTAGCGGCCTGCCCAGGCCCCGCCGCGGCCCCGGCCCAGCCGGGCGCCCCCGCCGAAGAGGCAGCCGAGCCGGCAGACGAAGCTGCCGAGACGCCTGCCGAGGAGGCGGCCGCAGGCGATGAGGCGTGCGCGCCCGCCGCCGAGGGCGAGCTGGCCGGGGTGGACCCGCGCGGCCAGACAGTGGTCTGGTGGCACCAGCATAGCGGCTCGCGCGAGGAACGGCTGAACGAGATGATTGCCGAGTTCAACAGCACCAATGAGTGTGGCATCACCGTTGAAGGCCAGAACCAGGGCGGCTACGATGAAATCCGCGATAAGATGAACGCCAGCATCGCCGCCGGCGAAGCGCCGGCCGCCCTCATCGTCGGCTACCAGAACGACCAGGCCTTCTACCAGCTCAACGGCGCATTGGTTGACCTGAACATCTTCCTCAATGACCCGAAATGGGGGCTGAGCGAAGAAGAGATCGCCGACTTCTATCCGGCCTTCCTAGAGCAAGGCGTTCATCCGATCTTTGACAACCAGCGCCTTGGCTTCCCGCCCAACCGCTCCATGGAGGTCCTCTATTACAACCAGACCTGGCTGGAGGAGCTAGGCTTCGACGGCCCGCCCACCACGCCTGAGGAGTTCCGCGAGATGGCCTGCGCCGCCGCCGAAGCCAACGGCGACGGCACCGGCGGCTATATCCTGCGCGATGACGCCTCTGGCGTCGCTTCCTGGACCTATGCCTTCGGCGGCGACATTCTCTCTGAGGATGGCACGACCTACACCCTGACCGACCCGGCCGTGGCGGAGTCGTTGGCCTTCTTGAGGGACATGTACAACGATGGCTGCGCCTACTTCTTCACCGAGGGCTATCCCAACACCGAGTTCGCCGCCCGCCGGGCCATCTTTGCCCAAGGCTCCAGCTCCGGCATCCCCTTCTACGAGAACGACATCCAGACCATTGCCCAGGAAGAAGGCCGCGAGCCGGATGTGTGGGGCGTGACCGCTATCCCCCATACCACGCCGGACCCGGTGCAGAATGTCTACGGCGGCGATGTGATGATCCCGGTCACCACGCCGGAGCAAGAGTTGGCCGCCTGGATTTTTGTCAAGTGGTTCACCTCGCCGGAGGTACAGGCCGAGTGGGTTCAGGCCAGCGGCTACTTCCCCACCCGCCAGAGCACCAGCCAATACCTCGACGAGTACATCGAGACCAGCACCGGCGGCCAGCAGTGGGCGCAGGCGCTGGCGCTGCTGGAATATGGCGTCTATGAGCCGCAGCTCATCTCCTACGACCAGGTGCGGCGCTCGATCAGCGAAGCCTTCAATGCCATCATGCAGGGCGCCGACATCGAGAGCACTCTGCAAGAGCTGAACGAGCTTGCCAACACCACCCAAGAAGAGCTGATGGCCGAGATCGAGTAGTACACGCTTTCGCCGAGCAGCAAGCGTCCAGATGTACAGCGGGGGCCGGATTGTCCGGCCCCCGCTGGCTTTATTTCAGCCGCATACACTTGAACTGCTCATAGTAGCGGATGCTGCCGTCTTCCTCTTTCACCCCCCACCGCTCCTTCCAGCGGGCCGGCGCTTCCTCAGGATTGGAAATCTGGGATTTGTGGCAGAGGATCGCCTGAATCTTCAGCTCGATATCGTCAGTGATGTCAATCCGCACATTCGGCTCATCATGGCCGAAGACATAGAGCTGGCTGATCTGGTGGGGCAGATAACCCTCGTCGGCCATATCGGGGTAGAACATGGGATTGTCCGCCGCCGGGAAGATGGCCTCCAGCGCCACTAAGCCGGCGTTGCGGTGGTCGGGATGGTTGATATAGCCGTCGCCCACCAGATAACGGTCGGGATGGGGGCAGATCACGATCTCCGGGCGGATGCGCCTGATCTCTCGCGTCACCCGTTTGCGGATCGAGCGGGTGGGGCGCAGGAAACCATCTTCCTCGCCCATAAAAAGCACCTGTTTGACGCCGCACAGCTCGGCGGCGTTGCGCTGCTCGATCTTGCGCATGGCGATCAACTGGTTACGGGTAATCTCCGGATTGTGGTTGCCCTTGTCGCCGTTGGTCAGGATCATGTAGGTCACCTCAATCCCCTGGCGCGCCATCTGGATGGCGGTGCCGGCGCAGGTGAAGTCCGGGTCGTCGGGATGGGCCATGATGACCAGCACCCGCTGGACATTGGCCCAGTCCGGCGGCTGGAAAGTCGCCTTCTCGGCCATAGGGTCCCCTTACTGAAGCTGTTGCTGAGTGGATACGGTGCACAAAAAAACCTCTGCCGCAGCAGAGGTTTTCATGAGCATGTGGTAGGCTTACTTCTGCATTGCGGAGTAACCAGGCCCTTCGGTGAAGAAGAGGGCATTCAGCTCCGTTGCGTAAGCATACTCTTCGGGCAGATCCTCTTCGGGCAGAATCGCCTCGACTGGGCATTCCGGCACACAGGCGCCACAGTCAATGCAGGTATCGGGGTCAATATAGTACCAAGGCCATTCATCTTCGGGTTGGCCTGGCACAATGCATTCGACCGGGCAAACCTCTGCACATGCGCCATCGCGAATGCACAGATCAAAAATCACATGCGTCATTGGACATGACCTCCTAGGATACGCCCTTGGGTGTGAGAGCTGAGTTGCGAGCCGGATCGTACCGGAATAATCATAGTATCGGAATGATGGTGGAATCGGCCAATGGAACGATTTATCTATACTTTGCCTGCACCCGCAGGCGTTTGCCCAGGCCAGGCAGAATCTGCATTGGGCTGACGATTAGAACTGACTATCGAGTCCGGATAGACGCTACATTAGATACATTCCCGGCTAGATATGTTACAGATTGCACAAAGTCTGCCCACCAGATTGTAACGACCTTTCCGGCGCTTGTCAACTGTCCGGAGAAAAATCGAATCATATAATTATTTCTGTTCTATCTGTGAGTTCTCTGCTGCTTAATTCTCTGCTGCTTAATTCTCTGCCACCTCGGCCAGCTTTTCGGCATCCAGAATCTTGATGCGCTTGCGCCCGATCTCAATCAGCCCCTGGGATTTGAGGTCGTTGAGCACTTGGGTCGCCGTCTCCCGATAGGTGCCTACGCTTTCCGCCAGGTCCTGGTGCGTCAGCCCGCTGATCTCGTCGCTGCCCTGCTCCTCGGCCAGGCGCAGCAACAGGCTTGCCAGCCGCGCCGGGATGCCCTTAAAGGCCATATTTTCCAGCCGTTCTTCCGCCTCGCGCAGCCGCTTGCCCGTCACCTCCAGGATACGCAGGGCCACCTGGGGCTTGTTGAGGATCAGCCGCTCCAGGTCGGTGCGGCTCATGACGCAGATCAGGCAGTCTTCAATGGCTTCGGCAAAGGTATTGTGCATCTTAGCGCCCAGCAGCGCCATCTCGCCAAAGAGCGTATGGGGGCCGAGGGTGGTGATCACCAGCTTCTTTCCCTCCGGGCTGATGCGGTAGAGCTGGACCCGTCCCTCCTTGAGAATAAAGAGCACCTCGCCCGGTTCTTCGGGCCGGTAGAAGACGCGGCCGCGGGGCACATGGCTCATAGTGGTGATGCGGTTCAACTCCTGCATCTCACGCGGCGTCAGGTCTTGGAAGACCGCCAGTTCCGACAAGTAACGCATCTTCTCGGCGGGCTGGGAGGTTAGGGTCTTCTCCTCGCGCGCTTCGACACTTTGTTCGTCAGTTCTTGTGTTCAACGCTCAACTCCTCGACACTAACCCGCTGCTCCCTCTAACGCGCCGAAACGGCTCACGCGGCAGCCCTTGCCGGTTGATCGTCATGTCCATTATAAGCCCAGCGTAGTAAAAAGCAAGCAATTGGCAAGGCAGCCAGAGGAGGCTGCGTCTCGCCCCAGCGCGCGCAAGGATCCGGCCCTGCCCACGATACCCCGTTGCCGGCGCGACCTCAACCAGTTCTGATACAACATGAGGATACAAGCTGGGACACGACCCGCCGAGCCGCCCAGTCACAATATACCTTTTAGCAAATGACCGGCGCCAAATGGCTGGAGGGGCTTTCGGCCTGCAACGCTTTCTTGCTACAATGGATGGCATGACTCGCCTTCGCCGCACCAAGGGGACTCGCCTCCGCGGGCGCTCCCCCTTCGGCGACCCGCCTCCTGGCTCGCAGGCCGCCGGGCGCGCGCCGGTTCCGCCCTACATCCCCCACCCACCCGGCCGGCCCGTCCTCCCTCCCGCTCGGGTGGTCTATGTGCGCGCCCGCAGCCGGGTCACAGAGCTTTTGCTTATTGTCCTTTTGGTCGTGGTCTTTGTGCTGTTGGGGCTGGGGGGGATGCTTTGGGCGCTGGAGG
>DATLZJ010000780.1:0-3165 GCA_035574055.1 Caldilineaceae bacterium | reverse complement strand
AGATCGCGCCAGCGCCCCGCCCACGGGATCGGAAGCGTCACCCGTTTGCTGGTCTCGCCGAAGTTGAGCGCTACCAGCACCGTGCTCTCCTCGTCCCAGCGATGGAAGCGCACCACCCGGTCGCGCTCAAAGTTGTCTGTCTCGAACCAAATGGCATCGCTGCGGAGCGCCGAATAGGTGCGTCTCGCCCGGATCATCCGGCAGACAAAATCATAGTGGGCGCGGTGATCGGCCCGCTTGAGCCGCTCCCAGTTGAGTGGATTGAAGTCAATGGTGCGCGGCGCATCCTCGCCATACTCCTGGCCGGCATAGATCATGGGCACGCCCGGCGCGGTGAAAAGCGCCGCCAGCCCCAGCCGCGCCTTCGCCAGCGCCAGCTCTTGCACGCTCATCCCCCGCGGGCGCCGAATATTGGGCCAGGAGTAGAACTTGATCTCATGCTCCGGGCGCACCTCGTCATGGCTACAAGTGTAGTTGATTACCATGTCTGCGCGCGGAAAGCCTTGCTCGCGAAAGCCGCCTAGCGCCCGGAAGATGTCCAGCTTCTCCCATTGCCAACGCTGGTTGAGCACATGGTCAAGGATATGATGAAACAGGCCATTCCAGACCGCGTCTACCTCCGTTTCGGCCACCAGCTTAGCAGCGGTCTTGTCCGGGTGGGTGCCCGGCAACTGCCAATATTCGCCGATGAGGATGCAGTCAGGCTTGGCCTGGCGGGCCGCCCAGGCGATGGCGCTGATGCCATGGTAGGGATGGAAGCCGGGGCGCATGGGATCATTGCTGTCGTAGTCCACGCCGCAAACCCAGTCGAAGCGAAAGCCGTCAATGTGATATTCCTGGAGCCAGTAGCGCACGACATCCTGGAAGTAGCGGGTCGTGATGGCCGTAAAATGGTCCCAATCCACGCCGCCCCACATATTCACCGCGCGGGGAGTATGGTGAAAGTAGGGGTTCCAGTCGGCCAGCCACTCGCCGTGGGGGCCGTACATCTCCGGGTAGATCAGATAATAGGGGTGCTGCCCCCAGGCGTGGTTGAAGGCGACATCCAAGATCACAGCGATGCCCCGTGCGTGGCAGGCGTTGACGAATGCCTTGAGGTCTTCCGGCTCGCCATAGACTTGGGCCAGGGCAAAGTAGAAAACCGGATTGTAACCCCAGCTCGATTCACCAGGGAAGGCTTGGACGGGCATCAGTTCGACGGCGTTGATCCCCAACGCGGCCAGGTAGTCCACGTAGCGGAGCATGGCCTGGAAGTTGCCATAGGCGTGGCGGTCCTGCCGCCAGCCGCCGGCAAAGTCGCGCACACACAGCTCATAGATCACCAGGTCGCGCAGCGGCGGCGTGCGCCACTCCTGGTCGGTCCAGGTGAACTCGACCGGCTGGGCCGGCAGATAGGCCCACGGCTCCTCGCCGGTCCAGCGGAGCCGTTGGGCATAGGGGTCGCCAACCCAAGCGTGAGACTGGTCATCTATGGCGACATAGAAGCCATAGCGCGTCTCGCCGGGGTGGGGGAGGGTGATCCACCAGAGGCCCGACCCGTCTGTGACCATGCGATGGGCGCGGGAGTCCCAGCCGTTGAAGTCGCCCACTAGGCTGACATACGGTTTATAAGGCGCATTCAACACGAAGGTCACGGCGCCCTCCGCCATCAGGTTCGGGTGAGCGCCGCCGCGCACATCTGGCGGGGCCATCAGCCCGCGCCACTCGGCGCGCGCAGAGGTGGAATCCAGTAGTGGCGTCACAGGTCGCGCAGGCTGCAAAGTTGCGTATACGGTCGTATGATGGCGATGGCTCAATCAGACGGCTCAATCAGACGCCGGTGGGCTTTGGCGTTGATGACCTGGCCCACCGGCGTCAGACCCGGCTACATATTGCGGACCAAGGCCCGCCCGAATTCACTACATTTGACTTCCGTCGCCCCTTCCATCAGGCGGGCGAAGTCGTAGGTGACGATCTTTTGGCCGAAGGTGCGCTCCATCGCCGACACAATCAGATCGGCCGCCTCATGCCAGCCCAAGTGGCGCAGCATCATCTCGCCGCTGAGGATGACCGAGGAGGGATTCACCTTGTCCTGGCCCGCATAGCGCGGCGCGGTGCCGTGGGTCGCCTCGAAGACGGCGCGCCCGGTCTGGTAATTGATATTGGCGCCCGGCGCAATGCCAATGCCGCCCACCTGGGCCGCCAGCGCGTCGCTGATGTAGTCGCCGTTGAGGTTGAGGGTGGCGACTACATCATACTCCGCCGGGCGGGTGAGGATCTGCTGCAAGAAGGCGTCGGCAATGACATCCTTGACCACAATGCCATTGGGCAGCTTGCGCCACGGCCCGCCGTCCAGCAGCTCGGCGTCGAACTCCTCCGCCGCGACCTTATAGCCCCACTGCATAAAGGCGCCCTCGGTGAACTTCATGATGTTGCCCTTATGCACCAGGGTCACGCTCTTGCGTTTGTTGTCAATCGCATATTGGATGGCGGCGCGCACCAGCCGGCTGGTCCCCTCCTCGCTGACCGGCTTGATGCCGATGCCGCTGCTGTTGGGGAAGCGAATCTTGTTGACGCCCATCTGTTGCTGGAGGAACTCGATCACCTTCTTGGCGCCATCGCTGTAGGCTTCCCACTCGATGCCCGCATAGATGTCCTCGGTGTTCTCGCGAAAGATAACCATATTGACCAGTTCCGGGCGCTTGACGGGGCTGGGCACGCCGCTGAAGTACTGCACCGGGCGCACACAGGCGTAAAGGTCCAGCCGCTGGCGCAGGGCGACATTGATGCTGCGGATGCCCCCGCCCACCGGCGTGGTCAGCGGCCCCTTGATGGCGACGATATACTCGTCAATGGCGTCGAGGGTCTCCTGGGGCAGCCAGACCACTTCGCCGTAGACCTGGTTGGCCTTCTCGCCGGCAAAGACCTCCATCCATGCGATCTTGCGCTTGCCGCCATAGGCGCGCTCGACGGCCGCGTCCAGCACCGGCTGGCTTGCCGCCCAAATGTCCGGCCCCGTGCCGTCGCCCTCGATATAGGCGATGATGGGCTGGTCCGGCACCTGAAGCTGGCCGTTGCGGAGGGTAATCTTTTCGCCGTGGCTGGGCACCTGAATCTTTTGATAGGCCATTGGGGTAATCTCTCCTCGTTGCGCTGCAATGCTTTTGAACTGAATCGCCGAGCGTT
>DATLZJ010000779.1:0-3052 GCA_035574055.1 Caldilineaceae bacterium | reverse complement strand
CCTGGGCGCCAATGCCGTTGCCACCGGCGACTTCGCCGCCGCAACAGCCTATTTCGAGGAGGCTGGCCGGCTCTATCAAGAGCTGAACATCCAGGGGGACCTGGCCTATGTCCACGCAGGGCTGGGCGACATCGCCTTCTATACCGGCGACTATTCCGCGGCGCGAGCGCACTATCATGACGCGCTGGCGCTCTTTCGCGAGGCAGGCAACCAACGGCTGATTGGCCGGTCATTGGGCCGGCTGGGGCGCAGCGCCTGCCGTGAGGGGGACCTGACCACAGCGGCCTCCCTCAGCGCCGAGGCGCTGCGCGTGCGGCTCGCCATCGGCCATAAGGCCGGCATCATCTTTGCCCTCGACGAGGAGTATGTGGAGCTGGCCCTGGCCGCCGGCCAGCCCACCGTCGCTGCCCGGCTCTTGGGCGCGGTCGAGACGGCGCGGCGGGCGCTTCAGCGGCCGCGCTCGCCGGTCGAAGCGCGCCATGTGGAGCCGATCATTGCCGGCCTCCAGAAGCAACTCGGCCCTGTTTGGACGGCAGCCTGGGCCGAGGGCGAGGCGATGAGCCTGGAGCAAGCCGCCGCCTATGCGCTTGACATCCTCTCCCCCGCGGTCGTGGCCGAGCCGCGTCCGGAGGTGCGCATCCTGGCCTTTGGCCCGGCGCGCATCTATCGTGGCGACCGCTTGCTGACCTCGGCGGATTGGACTTACGCCAAGGCGCGCGAGCTGGTCTTGTATCTACTCTGCCATCCCAACGCCTCGCGCGAGCAGGTCGGCCTGGCCTTCTGGCCCGACGCCTCCGCCGAGCAGGTGCGTAAACGCTTCAGCGCCGCCCTTGCCCATGCCCGCAACGCCTTGGGCCGAGATGCAGAGTGGATCATCCTCAACGATGGCCGCTACCGGATCGATCCGGCGCGGGCCTACTGGTTTGATGTGGCGGTCTTTGAGGCCCGGCTGCGCTCGGCCCACCGCCTGCTGCAAAATGGCGAGCCGGGCGAGCAGACGATCCCGCTGCTGGAGGAAGCCATCGAGCTTTACCAGGGCGACTTTGCCGAGGACCTGCTCGAAGGCGAGTGGCATCACGTCTACCGCGCCTCCCTGCTCCAGAGTTACCTGGAGGCGCTGTTGGCGCTAGGGGGACTCCACACGCGTGCCGGGCGGTATGAGCAGGCGATTGCCGCCTACCGGCGCGCGCTCGCCAAAGACCCCTATCTGGAGGAGGCCCATCACGAGCTGATCGGCTGTTATGCCCGGCTCAACAAGCGCAGCCAGGCGCTGCGCCAGTATGATACCCTCACCGCCGCGCTCGCTGAGTTGAATGCCACCCCCTCCCCTGAAACTCAGCGCCTGGTCGAGCGCCTGCGTCGCGGCGAGCCTTTCTAGTAGGAGATAGGGCCTAGAAAATAGAAAATAGGGGTGAGCAACGGGCCAGAGACTGAACAGCGCTGCCGGCCTAACTGCTCTATCTCCTACCTCCTATCTCCCACCTCCTATCTTCTATCTCCTATCTTCTATCTCCTAATCTTTAGACTCTTTAGACACTTTTTAGATAGCCCCTGCTAAGTTAGTGGCCGAACTGACGAGTTCGGCTCTCTCCCCTGTTCATGTGTTTCATGTGTAAGGAGCGTTTTATGCTGCAACCTTTGTCACCGTCCACCGTCCGGCTGTTGAGCCTGCTGGTGATATTATCGGCGCTGCTCATGCCGGCTAACCCGTCCCCCGTCCAGGCTGCGGCCGCCGACACGCCTGTCCCGGTCGTTGCTGATAACGTTGAGGAGTGGTCCGTAGGGGCCGGTCTGCTCTACTGGGCACACAACTGTTTTGGCGACGAGTTTAACCCGATCGCCGTGCTCAAGCGCAAACCAACGGGCGGCGGGACCGAGCGAACGCTGGAGTCCATCAACGACGGCAATCTGTGTAACAACTATTTCACCCAGCTCGCCACAGCGGACGGCCTCTATTACTTCGACTTTAGCCAGAACCGCATCGAGCGAATGCCCTTGGGAGAGCCGTACACGCCCCAGGAGATCAAGGCGATTCCCAGCAGCGTGATCCCCATCTCAGGGCTGACCGAGGCAGGCAGCTACCTCTACTGGCTCTCGGACGCTGACGACAAGATCTACCGCACGCTCAAGGACGGCAGCGGCGCGATCGAGACAGTGGCCGAGACAGCCCCGTTGCCGACGGATATGATTGTCGTCGGCAGCACCGTCTATTGGGTAGACAGCGCCGGGGTCTTTGGCATTGGCGTCAGTTGCGCCACGCTGCCCTGCAACGACAGCCGCCAGCAGTTCACCCAGTTTAATAACGGCGCCACGGGCCATGGATTGGTCTACCGGTTCATCGGCGGGTTTCAGGGCAACTACCGGCTCTATTGGGTACAGCGGGAAGGCAACAACGATAAGATCGTCTATCGAAGCTGTAACCAACAGACTGTCTGTTTTCTACTCCCGCCCCCGCCCCAACTCCCCCCTCCGCCGCCGGCCTTTTACGCGGCCACGCCCAACTGGATCATTGGCGATCCCATTCTCGTCAACAACACCCTCTTTTGGACTGAGCGCGATGGGAGTAGCCCGAACAGCCCAACCGGCGATGTGAAGCGCAAGGGGATCACTTTGCCCGACGCCGACCCGGCTGAGACCATCGCCACGGACCAGGCGCAGATAGACCCCCGGCTCTATGTCGCCAACGACACCCTTTTCTTTGCCCGCCGGGGCAACGGCATCTACAGCTTGCCCCTCAGCGCCAGCGCGATTATGCGTGACTTTAAGATCGAGGCGCTGGAGGTGACGCAGGCGATCCAGAACCTGGCGAACCAGGCGCCGCTGATCGCCAAGAAGACGACCTATGTGCGCGCCTATGGCAAACAGCTCTCCGGCCCCAGCGCGGCGAATGTCGAGGCCCGCTTGGTCGGCATGAAGAACAATGCCCCTCTGCCCGGCTCGCCGCTCAAGCCGGTGAACGGGGTACGGGCCTTGACCACCGGCGGCGGTTACGACCGCGCCCGCCTCAACGACGGTTGGTATTTCTTGCTGCCGCCCAGTTGGACGGAAGCCG
>DATLZJ010000778.1:0-6984 GCA_035574055.1 Caldilineaceae bacterium | reverse complement strand
GGCCCCCACATAGATCGAGCCGCCCGCCGTGTTGGCAAAGGCGCAGATGTCATTGAGGATGGCGGTCAGCTTACCGCCTCGCTGGCTGGCCGACTCATGGAAGCTCTGGATCAGGCTTGGCCCCTCGGCGCGGGCCACCGCCAGCGAGTCGAAGGGTTGGTCCTTGGGACGCGCCGGGCGGGTGCGGTCGAACTGCTTGCTGCGCAGCACCGCGGCAATCGCTTCAAAGCTTGCCTCTTCCAGGAGGAACTCACTGGCGCGGTCGCCGATGCCCAATCGCCTGGGATTCTTGGGGTCGGCCTGGAGCCGGTGGGCGTCGCTGCCGTGGATGCAGTGCATCCGCCGCGGGTACTCGACCTTGCTGCCGTTGAAGAAGCGCGCAGTCGAGCGGCTGCCCTTGTCCAGGTCAGTCACCTCCAGGGCATCCAGCGCGGGGTCCTGGGTATAAGCGATCTTGGTCTGGCCGCCAAAGGGGAAGTTGCGCATCGCCACGCCATGGGTGCTGTTGGCGTGAGCGGCGATCACCAAGCCCCCCGCCTCGCGGATGATCCGGTAGGCGCTGAGCACATCCGTGGCCGCACCGGTCTCGGTGGAGCCAAGGTCTAATTTATCCGGCGGCACCTTCAAATCGAGCAGAATATGCTCCAGGTGACGCACCGACGTTTCCGGGGGGAAGATGGCTAAAATGTGAAACCCGAAGGTGGCTGTAAACTCAAAGCCGGGTAACACCAACACCTGGTTAGCCAGCTCCCGCCATTCGGCCAGTCGTGCCCGTTCTTCCTCCGTCAGCCGGTTCGTTGCCTCCAGCTTGGTCAACCACTCAATTTCCCGGCGAATTGCCCCAATGCCGGCAACCGTGTTGTGGTCGGTAATGGCAACAATCTCCAAGCCTTTGTGGGCGACTGCACGCATCCACTCCAAATAACTGACCGAGGGTTCCTCGTAGTCGTGGGAGGCCGGCGTGTGCAGGTGGAGGTCCACTTTATACCAGCGACGCTGGGGTTTGGACACAGTGGCCGTTTGCACAGGCGCAGTCGTCTGCACCTGGCGACCTGTATTCGATTTTCGTCTCCTACTCACAGATTTACTTCATCGCTCCTCAGCGAAAATAAACTCCAACAACGCACAGGGAAAACACAGGCGACAGTCGGGGGAAGCGCTCACGCTCACAGGGTGGGGCATCTGCACCTGGCCGGTGCGCCTGTAGACGCGGCGCCCCCCAACAGTTCTGGTCTTTTCATTGATGACGTTGGGCGGCGCAAATGGCGATGCAGATCGGCGCCCAACTTGACATCACACTTATTATAGGCGAGGTTGCAGCAAAGTATGAAATCGCCCGTTGCTTCGGAACAAGAATACGCCGGCCTAATGGGTCAGCATGGCCTCGGCGGGCGAACGGCCGTCATGCAGGTCCGCCGGCAGCGCAGGCTCCAGCGCCGCGGCCAGCACCTCATCTACCGTGTCCACCAGAACGAATTTCAACTGCTCGCGCACCGTCTCGGGCAGATCGTCCAGATCGGCCTCGTTGTGCTTGGGCAGGATCACCGTGCCCAGCCCCAAGCGGGCTGCGGCCAGCACCTTTTCTTTGATGCCGCCGACCGGCAACACCTTGCCGCGCAGCGTAATCTCGCCGGTCATGCCTACATCAGAGCGCACGGGTCGCCCGGTCAGCAGGCTCGCCAGGGCCGTCGCCATGGTGATGCCCGCGCTCGGCCCATCCTTGGGGATCGCGCCCGCCGGAATGTGGAGGTGAATGTCCGACTTGCGGAAGATGTCCGGGTCAATGCCCAGCGAAGTCGCGCGGCTGCGTACATAGCTCAACGCCGCCTGTGCGCTCTCCTTCATTACGTCGCCAAGCTGGCCGGTCAGGGTAAAGCCCTTGTCGCCGGGGGCGCGTGTAGCCTCGAAGAACATGACATCGCCGCCGGTGATGGTCCAGGCCAGCCCGGTGGCGACGCCGGGCAGCTCGGTGCGCTCGGCGATCTCCTCCCGGTGAACCTTGCGCCGGCCCAAGTAGGCGGCGACATCCGCTGCGTCAATGACCGTCTTGCCTTCAGTCTCGCCGGCAGCGACCTTGGCCGCGATCTTGCGGCAAATCTTGCCGATCTCGCGCTCCAGGTTGCGCACGCCGGCCTCGCGGGTATAGCCCTGGACGATCTCATGCAGCGCGGCCTCGGTCAGCTCCACCTCGCCGGGCCTTAGCCCATTCTCCTTGATCTGGCGCGGGATCAGATAGCCCTGGGCGATTTTGACCTTCTCGTCCTCCGTATAGCTACTCAGCTGGATGATCTCCATCCGGTCTTGCAGCGGGCCAGGGATGGTATCCAGCACATTGGCGGTGGTGATAAACATCACCTGGCTCAGGTCAAAGGGCACATCCAGGTAATGGTCGCGGAACTCCCGGTTCTGCTCCGGGTCCAGCACCTCCAGCAGCGCGCTGCTGGGGTCGCCGCGAAAATCGCGCCCCAGCTTGTCTACCTCGTCAAGCATAAAGACGGGGTTACGGCTTTCAATGCGACGCAAGCTCTGGATGATGCGGCCCGGCATGGAGCCGATATAGGTGCGGCGGAAGCCTCGAATCTCGGCCTCATCGCGGATGCCGCCCAAGGCCAGGCGGACAAACTTGCGGTTCATGGCGCGCGCAATGCTGATGCCCAGGCTGGTCTTACCGACGCCCGGCGGGCCGACAAAGCAGAGCACCACCCCCTCGCGCTCGCGGCGCACCTTGTCGCGCAGGTCTTCCTCCTCGCCGGCAGTCTTGCGCTCGGCGCGCAGCTTGCGCACGGCCAAAAACTCCAGGATACGCTCCTTGATCTCCTGAAGCCCATAGTGGTCTTCGTCGAGAACCTGGCGGGCGTGGGCAATATCCAGATTATCCTCGGTACCCTGCTGCCAGGGGAGACTCACCATCAGGTCGAGATAGGTCTTGATGACACTGTACTCAGCGGCCTGGATCGGCATCCGGCGCATCCGGTCCAGCTCACGGCGGGCCTCCTTTTCGGCCTCTTCGGGCATCCCGGCGGCGGCGATGCGCTCCTCCAGCTCGCGGATATCGGCGGCCTGCTCGTCGTCCTCGCCCAGCTCCTTTTGAATCGCCTTGAGCTGCTCGCGCAGGAAAAAGTCCCGCTGCATCCGCTCCATCTCGCCCTGGGCCTCGGAGGTAATCTTGCGACCCAGCTCCAACACCTCGACTTCCTTGTGGAGCAGTTGGGTCAGGCGCAGGAGCTTGTCATAGACACTGTCCATCTCCAGCAGTCGCTGGCCCTCGTCGGCGTTGAGACGCATGGAGCTGGCGACCAGGTAGGCGAGTTGGCGGGCGTTCTCCACATTCATCGCCATGACGGCCAGCTCGTCGGGCATCTGGGGTTCCAGCTCGATGAGCTTGCGGAACTGCTCCTGCACGGCGCGCATGATGGCTTCCAGCTCGATGTTCTGCTCCATCTGTTCGGGCAAAACCTCGACGCGGGCGCGCAGGTAGGGGTCCTCCTGGACATACTCGACCACGCGAATCCGCTCCAGCCCCTGAACCAGGAGCCGGATGGTGCCATCGGGCGTGCGCAGCACGCGATGGACCTGGGCCGCCGTCCCGATTGCGTGAATTTGGTCCGGCCCCGGCTTTTCAATATTTTCGTCTTTGCTGGTGAGCAGGGCGATGATGCGGTTTTCGGGCAGATTGTCTTCCACCAGGCGGATGCTGCGGCGCTGGCCGATGGGCAGCGGCAGCCACATCATAGGATAGACAACCACTCCGCGCAGCGGCAGCACCGGCAGGTCATCAGCCGGGATGGTCCCTGCCTTCTCCGGCTCGAAATTATAGCGCTCGGCGTACTCTTCAGATTCGTAAAGAACCTGCTCCTCGTCGCTGTCGTCCCACTCTTCCATATCAAAATCCAAGCGATCAAAATTCAAATAGCCGTTTTCTTGACTCATAGTATCTCGCCGGCCCACGCAGGTGGCGCTCACCTGTCGCCGGCCTATTCTTTCTTCGTTTAGTCCTAATTCCAATCCAGTCTACCATAACCTGCAGTCGAGGATACGTTAGCGTGCTGTTCGACTTCTGTAAGTCTTGTGTATGAGACGTAGAAACCGGTGTATTCAGGATGCAAAGTACTTGGCGCGCATCCGCTTGAGAAACTCGATGGACTCCTTCATCTCGTCCATGCCGTTCATGCCGTCCTCGATGCTCACCCAGCCGTCATAGCCGGCGGCGGCCAGGATGCTGAAGATCTGGTCATAGTCGTTGAGACCTTTGCCGGTGACGCCGTGGCGCAGGTTGGGCGAGTAGCCCAGGGTGCCGTCGCTCTGGCGCAGCTCGTCCAGCGTAGTCCCCTCGGCCAGGTAGCGGTCGCTGGCGTGCATGCTCACGACCCGGTCAACGACCCGGCGGAGCAGGTCAATCGGGTCATCCCCGGCGACAATGGCGTTGGATGGGTCATATTGGACGCCAAAATAGCGCCGTTCGGGCACCGCCGCGAGCACGCGCAGAAAGACATCCATCTTCTGGGCAAACTCCGGATACTTCCAGTAGCCGTCCTTGTAGTGGTTCTCCAACCCCAGGATGATCTCATACTCCCGCGCCACGGGCAGCAGGGCCTCGACCGCCTCAGCGACCCAGGCGATGCCCTCCTCGATGGATACATCCGGGTAGCGCTGGCCGGTGAGGATGCGGCAGACGGCGCCCGGCCCGCCCAGGCGGCGAGTGATGCGGATCATCTCTGCCTCTTTTTCGATCTCCCGTTGCCGGTAGCCGGGGTCGCGGTGGGTGAAGTCGGGCGAGCAGCACATCATGGGCATCGCAAAGCCGGCGCGGGCAATGGCTTCGCCCACGGCATCCACAAAGCCTTCGTCCAGCTTGCCGTTCACGGTGGGAAAGAAGCCGACGTACATCTCCAACCCTTCGGCGCCCAGGCTTTTCGCCATCTCGATCCATTCAAAGACGCTCATCGTCCGGTGCAGGGAGATGTCGTCGAGGTAACATTTGGGGAAGGCAGCGATCTTCATGGCCGGCCCTTTATAGACGTTATCTAGATAAAACGCTGTCTAGCGATTATGGTTCCAGAATGACTTTAACCCGGTCCAGCTCACCCGCGGCCAGGCGGCGCACGATCTCCGGCCCCTCTTCCAGCGGCGCGACCTGCTCGATCAGCGGCGTCACATCAATCCGGCCCGTAGCGAGGGCCTGAATGGCGCGGCCAAACTCCTTGTTGAAGCCATAGGTGCCGCGCACAGTCAGCTCGCGGGTGACGACCTCCTGCATGTTCAGCTCGATCATCTGGGCGCTGTTGCCGATCCAGGTGACGGCGCCGCCGGTGCGGGTGACGGCCAGCGCCTGCTGCACCGACTCGGCCTGGCCCACGGCCTCGAAGGCGACATCGGCGCCCAAGCCGCCGGTCGCCTCGCGCAGCGCAGCTACCGGGTCTTGCGCGCCCGCCTGCACGGTCAGGTCGGCGCCCAGGGCGCGCGCCACCTCCAGCCGGTGGGGAAGCTTGTCGGTGATGAGCACCCGGCCTGCGCCCTTGAGCTTGGCGGCCAGCAGGGTCAGCAGGCCGATGGTCCCTGCGCCGACAATGGCGACAGTCTCCATCAGTTGGATGGGCGTGATCTCGACGGCATGGAGCGCGACCGCCAGCGGCTCGACCATCGCGGCCTGCCGCCAGCTCAACGCATCCGGTTTGGGATAGACCATCGTCTCTTTGACGACCAGCCGCTCGGCATAGGCGCCGGGAATATCCACCCCCAACACATGGCGGTGGAGGCAGATGTTGACCAGCCCGGCGCGACAGTTGAGACAGACGCCGCACGCCTGGATGGGCGAGACGATGACGGCGTCGCCGGGCGCGAAGCGAGTCACCTCTTGGCCCACGGCGACAACCCGGCCGCTCAGCTCGTGGCCCATGATCATGGGCGGCTTGCGGCGGCCCGTCTTGCCGATAAAGCCATGGACATCGGAGCCGCAGATGCCGACGCTGGCAACCTCGATCAGTAGCTCATCGGCGCCGGCTGTGGGGTCCGGCACTTGTTGCAGGGGCATGGTCCATGGCCCCTGAAAAACCAGGGCTTTCATGATGCTCCTTTCGTGACGGCGGGAGGCGTTAACGCCATGATGCCACAGGTTGGCAAGGGGGGCAATTGGCCGCGCGACCGGCGAGAGGCCCTCGCGAAAACGATTTGACAAACGCAATAACTCATGGAACAATCCTGATGCGCTAGCCCCAGCTTGAGCAGTGGATGGTTTCGCCGTTGCAGCAACGCAGCCATAGCACAGCCACGCGGCCTGCCTAACCTTGACAGCGATCGCGGCTCCCGGCAAAGCCGCTCCTACTTTGCGGGAAGACCTCTTTGCCCATGTCGAGATTTCGCCCGCGTCGAGATAGGGTAATCGCCTCTACCCATTTGGTTACGACATTTGGTTGTGACGCACCGTTCTGTGCCCATACCGGCTCTCTGCGCGTGCGTGGCGCTGCCCGATTTGCGCCTGGCCCCTGCCTGCTCATGGGGTGAGATGCTCTGTCTGCACCCTGCTGACTACCGTGTCCCTGTGACCGTATCTCTGTGACCGTATCTCTGTGAAGGACGCGACATGGTTTCTCCCAATCCGCTTGTGACACCGGCGCCTGCTCCTGCCCCTCTGACCGATCCAGCGCGACTGCCCATTCTGGAAATCAAGGACCTGCACACCTACTTCTTCCTGGAGCGGGGGACGGTCAAGGCGGTAGATGGCGTTGACCTGACGCTCGGTCGCCAGCAGACCTTGGGCATCGTGGGGGAGAGCGGCTGTGGCAAGAGCGTCACCGCCATGTCGGTGATGCGGTTGGTGCGCTACCCGCCCGGCAAGATCGTTAAGGGCGAGATCCTCTTGCATCGGGATGATGGCCGGCCCACGGTGGATATCGCCAAGCTCGACCCCAAGGGGGCTGAGATGCGCGCCATCCGTGGCGGGGAGATCGCCATGATCTTCCAGGAGCCGATGACCTCGCTCAATCC
>DATLZJ010000777.1:0-7017 GCA_035574055.1 Caldilineaceae bacterium | reverse complement strand
GATGCGTCAGCGAGAGCAAGATGGCCCAAATCAAATTCTATCTGTTTGGCCCGCCCCGGTTGGAGCGCGACGGGAAGCCGCTTGAGATCAATCTCCGCAAGGCGCTTGCCCTCCTCGTCTACTTGGCCGTCACGCGCCAGGTGTACAGCCGCGATGCTCTAGCCACCTTCTTTTGGCCGGCAAAGGACCAGCAGGGCGCGCGCGCTAACCTGCGCCGTACCCTCTATGACCTCGGCCAGCTTGTCGGCGAGCAACTCCTTGAGATAGGGCCGGAGACGGTCAGCCTGGACGCCGGCGCCGCCATCTGGCTCGACATCGAGGAGTTTCAAGCTATCCTGGCCGAGTCGCTGCCGTCTCGCCCGCCCGCCGCCATAGAAGATGATGCTATAGAAGATGAGGCTCTGGCGGCGGCGCTGCCGTCTCTGGCCGCTGCGGTGGAACTGTACACCGGCGACTTTTTGGCCGGGTTCACCCTACCTGACTGCCCGGACTTCGACGACTGGCAGTTCTTCCAGCGCGAGGACTTGCGCCAGCGCCTGGCAAGCGCATTGCAGCAGTTGGCAGCCGGTTACGAGACGCTGGGCAAGATTGAAGAGGCGCTGCCCTATGCCCGGCGCTGGCTCCAGCTCGACCCCTTGGACGAACCGGTTCACCGCCGGCTGATGCAGCTCTATGCGCTCGCCGGGCAGCCGGGGGCGGCGCTGCGCCAGTATGACGAGTGCGTGCGCATCCTGGACGCAGAGATGGGCGTACCGCCGGAGCCGGAGACAACGGCCCTGTATGAGGCCATCCGCACCCGGCGCTTTCCGCCCCAGGAGCAGCAACGTGCTCGCCGGCGCGCCTCGAGGCCCCCAATCCCTGCCGGACCGGCCCGGAAGTCCGCCGGCGCAGATTCGCTTCCCCATCACCTGCCCGTACAGCCCACTCCCTTTGTCGGGCGCAGACAAGAGCTGGCCGACCTCTTGCGCAGGCTCCAAGACCCGGCTTGCCGTCTGCTGACCCTGGTAGGGCCTGGCGGGATGGGCAAGACCCGGCTGGCGCTGGAGGCGGCCCGCCAGCTCGCAGAAGCCCCCGATCCGCCGGACGCTTTTGCAGGCGGCGCCTTTGCCGATGGCGTCTTTTTTGTGCCGTTGCAGACGGTCGGCGATGCCCGCGGCCTTATCTCCGCCATGATCCAGGCGACCGGGCTGCACCCTGATGGGAGCGGCGATCTCCACCAGCAGTTGCTCGATGCGCTGCACAAAAAGCAGATGCTGCTGGTGCTGGACAATTTCGAGCATCTGCCGGAAGCGACAGAGCTGCTTGCCAGCATCCTCGCCGCCGCGCCCCAGGTCAAGCTGCTGGTCACCTCGCGCGAGGCGCTCGGTTTGCAAGAAGCCTGGTTCTACCCCATCGCCGGGATGCGCTTTCCCAAGACGGAGGGGAGACCGGATGCCCCCTCTGATGAGGGGCCACTGGAGGCGTATGATGCCGTGCGCTTCTTTGTGCAGTGCGCCCGCCCGGTGCAGCCGGACTTCGCGCTGGCCGCCGAACAGGCGCAGGTGGCGCGCATCTGCCGGTTGGTGGGGGGGACGCCACTGGCGCTGGAGCTGGCGGCGGCGTGGCTGAAGGTGCTTTCCTGCAGGCAGATCGCCGACGAGATCGAGCGCAGCCTGGACATCCTCACCGCTCGCCACCAGAACATCCCTGCCCGCCACCGCAGTATGCGGGTGGTCTTGGAGCAGAGTTGGCAACGGATGACGGAAGCGGAACAGGGCGTCTTGAGGCGGCTGGCGGTTTTCCAGGGGGGATGCTCGCCGCCGGCGGCTGAACAGGTGACAGGCGCCAGCCTGCCGCTGCTCACAGGGCTGGTCGAGCGGGCGCTGCTGCACGTGACCCGCGATGGCCGTTACGCGCTCCATGAGCTGGTGCGGCAATTCGCCGAGGAGCAGTTGCGCTCCTTTCCTGGGGAGCGAGAGCAGGCGCAGGCTCGCCATTGCGCCTATTACGCTTTGTTCTTGCAGCAGCAGACGCCTAACCTCAAGGGTAAGCGGCAGCAAGAGAGCTTTGCCGAGATCATGGCCGACCTGGCGAATGTGCGCGCTGCCTGGCAGTACGCCGTCGCCCACAAAGACATCGGGGCGCTGGAACAGGCGGCGGAGGGTCTTTGGATTTTCAGCGATGCCCGCGGCGCTTTTCAGGAGGGGGAGACCGCATTCCAACAGGCGATTGCCGCCCTGACCGCAGGCCATGCGCCGAGCGACCTGCCGGAGCAGCAGACGCTGGTGGGGTTTCTGCTGGCCGGGCAAGGGTATCTCTGCTACCGGCGCGGCGATTGGCGACGAGGGCGCAGCCTGATGGAGCAAGGAGTCGCTCTGTTACAACAGTCTGAGCAGCCGGCGAGCCGAAAACAGGCGATTGCCCTGTTGTATTTGGGCTGGCTGGTCACCAACCGCATGGAGCAGGAACAGGCCCAGCGGTTGGGTGAGGAGAGCTTGGCGCTCTTCACCGCCGCAGACGACCGGTGGGGTATTGTGGCCGCTACGGAGCTGTTGAGCCGGGTCGCCATGCTGACGCGGCCGCTCCCGCAGGCGTTACAACTCTTGCAGGAGGGGTTGGCGCTGAGTGAGGCGCTGGAGGCCCACAAGCTGCGCGGCGGTTTTCTGCATAAGCTCGGCGAGGTTGCGGTCTGGCTCGGCGACTATGCCCATGCCCAACAATGGCTGGCGGAGGCGCGCGCCATCGCGCAGACCCTCGGCGCCTTGCCCGGTCTGAACTATGTGCTGCGTGATCTGGGCCGGCTGGCCGTGTGCCAGGGCCGCTATGCCGAGGCGATGCGGATCACCGAGGAGGGCCTGGCGGTTGCAGAGGAGATCGGACCTCAGTGGACGAAGCGCACCATGCTCCTCGTCCTGGCTGACGCTCACCGGCTGCAAGGTAATCTCGACGAGGCTGAACGCCAGTACCGGGCTTGTTTGCAGGCGTCGCAGGCCAGCGAATTTATGGCGGGGATCGCCGCCTGTCTGAGCGGCTTGGGCGCACTGGCGCTGGCGCGGGGAGAGCTGTCCCAGGCCGAGCAGTTGCAGCAGGAGGCGCTATCGCTTTGGGAGCAGCTCGGCCAAGAGCCGGAAATCGCCCTGGCGCTCTGCCGCATGGGCCATGTGCTGGCCGCCGCCGGCCCGGCCCGCCATCAGGAGGCCAGGCAGTGCTATGGCAAGGCGCTCCAACTGGCGCTCAAGCATAAATCAGCGCGTATGGCGCTAGATGCCTTTGTGGGGGTAGCCCAGCTCTATGCCCGCGCCGGCGAGGCCGAACGCGCCCTGGACCTGTTGCGCATCGCCGTGCAGCACGCCGCCGGCGCCCATGAGACCCAGGAGGCTGCGCGGCGGCAGATGGCGGCGCTTGGTGTCACCGCTACCGGCCTGCCAGTGCAGCTTCAAGGGCCGGCGGACTGGCAGCTCATGGCGCAGCAGCTTGTAGGAGAGCTGGTGAAACCGGCCTCCCAGCAGCAAGGCGCGATTCCCAACAATCTGATGACGCCGGCCATGCCATTTGTCGGGCGAGCGCATGAATTGAACGAGATCGTGCGCAGCCTGTATACGCCGGCCTGCCGGTTGCTCACCGTCGTTGGGCCGGGCGGCATCGGCAAAAGCCGGCTGGCCCTCCAGGTTGCCCAACGGCTGGTGGACGGCGAGCGCCAAGAAGCGGCGGATATATCCTCCCCCGGCGATGGGACCGCGCCGCCCTCGTTTGCCGATGGCGTCTTTTTTGTGCCGCTGCAAGCCGTGAGCACAGCCAGCGGTCTTATCTCTGCGATTGCCGAAGCGGCGGGTTTTCAGTTCTATAGCGATACCCCGCCGCGCCAGCAGTTGATCAACTTCCTGCGCAAGAAGCAGATGCTGCTGGTGCTGGACAGTATGGAGCATGTGCCCGAAGGAGAGAGCCTCGTTTCCGAGCTGTTGGCGGAAGCGCCGGGGCTCAAATTGCTGGTCACCTCGCAGCGGTCGCTCAATTTGTACGAGGAATGGTTTCACCCGCTGGCCGGCATGGCCTTGCCTCGTCCCACTGTTCAGGACGCCCACCCCCTCGCCGGGCGCGACGCAGGGGCAAGCGAGGAGTATGCCGACTCTGTCCAGCTCTTTGTCCTATGCGCCCGCCGCGCCCGCGCCAATTTCGCCCCAGAGGTAGAGTGGGAGCATGTAACGCGCATCTGCCGGTTGGTGGGGGGGACGCCGCTGGCGCTGGAGCTGGCGGCGGCGTGGCTGAAGGTGCTTTCCTGCAAGCAGATCGCCGACGAGATCGAGCGCAGCCTGGACATCCTCACCGCTCGCCACCAGAACATCCCTGCCCGCCACCGCAGTATGCGGGTGGTCTTGGAGCAGTCGTGGCAGCAGTTGCTGGACGAGGGGGAACGGGCGGCGCTCAAGCGGCTGTCGCTCTTCCGGGGCGGATTTACCCATCAGGCCGCGCTGGAGGTGGCCGGCGCTTCGCTGCTGACCCTGGCAACCCTGGTCGAAAAGGCGGTGATATGGGTGACGCCGAGCGGCCGCTATCAGATGCATGAGCTGCTGCGCCAGTTTGCCCACAAGCAGTTGGCCGCAGACCCTCATGAGGAACGGGCCGCCCAGGACAGCCATAGCGCCTATTACCTCCACTTTCTCACGATGCGGGCGCCGCTGCTCAGCGGCAAGACACAGCGGACGGTGCTGGACGAGATCGGCCAGGACATCGAGAATGTACGGCTGGCCTGGGAATGGGCGGCGCAACAGCATCAGCTGGACGCGCTCGACCGGGCAGTCGAGCCGCTCTATCATTTCTACCAGGGCCAGGGCCGCTATCAGGAAGGGAAGGAGATATTTTCCCGGGCCTGGGACTATCTGCAACAAGCGCCAGAAGCAGGCGAAGCGCCCGGCGCGGTGCTGGTGCGGGTGTTGGCCCGGCGTGGGGCCTTTTGCCATCTGCTCTGTGAGTACGAGGAGGCCGGCCATCTCTTGCAGGAGTGTCTGGCCCGCGCCCAGGCGCTCGACCAGCGACGGGAGATTGCCTTTGTCCTGAACTTCCTCGGCCAACTGGCCGTTTGGCGAGGGGAACAGGCAGGGGCCAAGCAGTATCTCCTGGCGAGCCTGTCGCTCAGCCGCGAGCTTGGCGATAAGAGCGGCACGGCGAGCGCGCTGGAAAAGCTGGCGAACCTCACCCATGCCACTTTTGGCGAATATGCCGAGAGCAAGGCGTTGGCTGCACAGAGCCTGGCCCTCAGCCGTGAGCTGGGCCGGCCCGATTGGGTTGCCTACGCGCTGGACGCGCTTGGCTATATCACCTTCTGCCTGGGCGAATATGACGAGGCAGAGAGCAATTATCGGGAGAGCTTGAGCCTCTTTGAGGCGATTGACGACCGGTATGGCATCGCCATGGCGCTGGGCGGCATGGGGCTGGTGCTCTGGGCCGTGGGGAAGAACGGCGAGGCGGCGACCCATCTCCAAAAGAGCCTGCACATCTGCCGCACCATCGGCCACCAAGGTCAGGTAGCGGGCCGGCTGGCCGGTCTGGCGCGCATCGCCAACGACTTGGGCGATTACATCCAGGCGCAACAGCTCGCGCAAGAAGGCTTGGCGATTGCGCGCGAGCTGGGCAGCCCGGTTTATCTCTCTCACCTGCTCTATTGCTTGGGGGAGTCGGCCTACCGGATGGGCGATCTCCCCGCGGCGCGCGCCTATCTGCTGGAGGCCCTGCACGTAACGTCGGAGACGGGCCTGCTTGCTTACCTGGCGATTGCTCTCTACCACTACGCCATGTTGCTGATCCAGGAAAGTGAGGGCGAGCCGGCCGGCGCAGCCCAGAAACAGGCCAAGGCGCTGGAACTGCTCGCGCTGGTGCAGCGCCATCCGGCGACCTGGCATGTCTACACGGCGCGCGCCGGACAGCAGTATGGCAAGCTGGCGGCGCGGTTGCCTGGCGAAGTGACGGCCATCGCCGCTGCGCGCGCCGCCAGCCACACCCTGGCGGAGGTCGTGGCGATGTTGAGCAGCGACCTAGAGGCCATGCGCCCCGCGCCGCCTACAGTTGCGCCCAAGATCGCGCCCAGGCTCGCCAATGAATGATGGAACTGGCCGGCCGCGGCTGACTTCTGACGGCTTGATGACGAGGGTGAAACACATAACCGGAAGCGTGGCGAGAGGGACGGAGCGGCCCGTCGTGCTGGTGCCCGGCTATCAGGACACCGGCGCCAAGCTGGAGCGGCTGGCCGCCTACCTCCGTAGCCGGGGCCTGGACGCGCTGATCCTCTCCCCGCAGCCCAGCAACGGGCAAGTCCCCCTTGAGGAACTGGCCTGCCGGCTGATGGAGCAGATTGACGCTGCCCTGGGGCCGGATGCACCCTTTGACTATTTCGGCTTTAGCATGGGCGGGCTGATTGGCCGCTATTATGTGCAGGCATTAGGCGGCGCGCGCCGGGTGCGGCGCATGGTGACGCTGGCGACGCCCCACCTGGGCACCTGGAGCGCCTATGGGGCGCCGCCGCGACCGGCCGTCCGCCAGATGCGCCCCGGCAGCGCCTTTCTGGCTGCGCTTAACGCGAGCCTGGGCGCGCTGGCCCCGGTGGACTTTATTGCGCTCTGGACGCCCTTCGACCTGTCGGTGACGCCGGCGCGCAACGCCGTCTTACCGGGCCGGCCTAACCGGCGGCTGCTCTCTCCCTTCCACGGCTTGCTGGTCTATGACCCGTGGGTGATCCGCGCCGTCGCCGCCCTCTTTGAGGGCCGGTGTGATGGGGCTGCCTTATCCCGTGAGACACGCAAAATAAGCCGCGCCTCCATAACGTAGGCGCGACATTCTTGCCGCACGTGCGCTAGAATAGCGCATCTACGGAGTTGTCTAAGCTCATGTCCTTACTATCACCCCGGACGGCGAATACCATCCTCTACTGCAAAGCATGGGAAGCGACGGTCGCCTTTTATCGGGACCGGCTCGGCCTGCCCGTTACCTTTGCCTCAGGCTGGTTTGTGGAGTTCGAGGTCACGCGCGGCGCTCGTTTGAGCATTG
>DATLZJ010000776.1:0-10623 GCA_035574055.1 Caldilineaceae bacterium | reverse complement strand
ATGAGCTGTTGGGGGCCGGCTCTTTTGCCCGCGGCCTGCGTGACCGCTTCCCGGCAGGCGATGCCTTTGGCGTCCACAGCGCCGCCGAGACGCTCCTGTTGGAGCTGGACAAGGTGACCGGCCTGGCGCGCACCGGCAACCCCTACCTTGACCCGACTGTGACCTGGGACTACCAGGATTCGCTGACCCTGTTGGCGCCCCTGCGCCCCGATGCGCCCGGCAGCGTGGCCTGGCGGGCGAGCATCTATCGAGCCGACATGCCGCTGACCGCGGTCTGGTCGCCCGCGCCGACCCAAACCGTCCAGATCAGCGCTCCCTTTGCCTATGTGCAAGACGGCGCATGGGACGATTTTATCGCCGATTGGTACACCACACCGCTGACGCCCACCATCGGCGAGTGGTGCCAATATATTCCGCCGGTCTTGGTGACAGGCGAGGTGACCGAAACGCTTGCGCTGGACGCGCAGCCGGTGGGCGGGAACCTCGAGCTGAGCTTCACCGAGACGACCTTCGACGACGCGGCCGGCTACTGGCTCTTGGTGCGCCGGCCACACGATGTGAACTGGGTGGTGCTGGCGACGCTGCCGCTCGGCCAGACCAGCTACACCACCGCTCTCCCAGCGCCGGGAGAGACCTATCTCTACAGCGTTGTGGCCCAAGACGCGCTGGGCGTCACCCTGGCCCAGTCCAATGAAGTCCAGGTCGCCGGCCCTGGCGGCTCGCTCTACCTGCCCCTGGTACCAGGCAGCAGAGCGTCCGTAGGCGCGCCATAGGCGTCAACCGGCGCAATACAACGCTATTACAGCCGCCAGTCATTTCCCCAAGGAGGATGCTATGCAACCGTATCCGGGGCAATACCCCACCCAGGAACAGCAATGGGCTTCACCCGTCGCGCTGCTCCGCGCTTCTCAAGCCATCGGCGCGCTGGTGATTGCGCTGGCCCTGTTGCTCTCGGCCACATTGAACGCGGGCGCGGCCTCGTTGGCGCCGCTCTGTAGCGACTTCGAGGATTTGACGGTCGCTACAACGTACAATGTCGGGACCGGCTTCACCAGCGGCCCCCACAGCTACCAAGTGCGCAAGTTCTTCTTCTCTGATGGAACGGAGACCAGCGCCGGTTTTGTCGAGGTCGAGGATAACCAGGCTGCCGGCGACAGCGGCAACGACCTGGAGGTCAACAACAGCACGTTGGAGCTGGACCTGCCGCTGCCCGTCCAGGGTGTGCGCTTCAACGCCGGCTGGTATGGCGGCAACGTCAACCTCTGGGTCAACGGCGACTTTCGCAATGCTGCCGCTTTGACGGACCTCAACGGCCAGGTGGTGGGCGGCGCGACCGTCTCCCTCACCCCCAATGGGGCCGACCGCTGGATCGTGGAGCTTCAGGGCCTGGTGGACCAGTTCGCCGTCGGCGGGCAGGAGTTCTTTGTGGACAATGTCTGCGCCGCGCCCAAGGAGAAACCGCCGGAGTCCGACGATAACCCTGAAGGCGCGCCGGACCTGGGCGATGCGCCGGACAGCACCAACCATCACGGCATCGCCAACACCGCCTATCCGGCGGTCCCCGGCCAGTTCCCAACCGTCTGGCAGGACCCGGCTGGCGCTCCCTCCGGCCCACGCCACGCCAACCTGACGCGTGAAGCGATTCTCGGCAACCACCTCTCGCGCGAGGCGGAGGCCGACAACGGGCCGGACGGCGACGGCCTCAACAACATCCTCAATGGCGGCGGCGATAACGCCAACAACGACGACTATGACGACGGCTGGCGCAACCGGGGCGTCCCGATTCTCGACTGCCGCCCTACCCATCTGGTCGTGCGGGTCAGCAAGGCGGCCGCCGCCACCCGCACCAAGATGTACCTCAACGTCTGGTTCGACGGCAACACCGACGGCGACTGGCAGGATGCCAAATCCTGCCGCCATCCGGAGACCGGTTTCCAATACCGCGCCGTTGAGTGGATTGTGCAAGACTATGTGGTGGACCTGACCGCCATCCCCGCTGGCGGCTTTGTGGATATTCCTGTCCCCACGCTGCCGGTGCTCTTCGACGCCGCGCCGGAGCGGAACCCCTGGATGCGCTTCACGCTGAGTGAGCGCCCGGCGGTGCGCTCCTCCGCAACGCCGCTGGCCGATGGCCGCGGGCCGCAGCACCCCAACCAGTATGAGCATGGCGAGACCGAGGATGTCCGCTACCGGGCCGCTTCCCAGGGCGAGCCGGGCACAGTGACGCTGCACAAGACGGTCCAGACGCCGGCCCAGCCGGTGCTGCCGGGCAGTATCGTCACCTACACCATTGAGGTGGCTCATGCCGGGGGAACGGCCGCCGCCCAAGTGGCGTTGAGCGATACGCTGCCCGCCGGGGTCACCCTGGCCGGCCCGGTGGCCGTGCGCGAGGTCTCGCCCCATGCCAGCACCCTGGCCGTTGAGGTGGATGGACGGCTCGTCCGCTGGCGGGGCGCGCTCACGCCGGGCGCAGCGCTACGCATCCACATCCCTGTCCGGGTAGATACCTGTACCGATCCCACCGGCCAGCCCAAGAGTGTCGCCAACACGGTCCATGCGCGCTGGGCGGGCGGCCCCTTGAGCGCCGAGGCGACCTTCACGGTGCAATGCGTGCGCTTATCGCTGGACGATCTGGCCGTCTCGGCGAGCCTGGCAGCCGGAGACCAAGCTGCCGTCTCGGCGGCCCTGGTCGTGGACCCCACCGACCCCAGCGGCAGCACCTATCTGATGGAAGAAGAGGGCATTTCCTATTTGCAGGTGAAGGTAGACATCGCCAACAACGGCCAGGCCCCTGCGCCCGTGCGGCTTGGGCTTCAGGCCAAGCGGATGATGGAGACCGCCGCGGACGGCTCGCCCTATGACGACGAGGCCAGGGCCATCGTCCCGCCAGGCCAGACCGTGACCGTCTATCTGAGTGTGGCCGCCGGCGACATCAACATGGACCTGCTGGACCTCATCCGGGCGGACGATGAGCCTGTGATCGCCCTGGCGCTCACCTACTGCCTGGACGACGGCAAAGGCCCTTGCGCCCAGAACGACCCCAACCGGCCCTCGAAGCAGATCGTACTCCACCTGCGCCGCTATACCCAAGACCTGGGTGACGCGCCGGACAGCACCAACCACTTTGGCGCGGCCATGCTGGCCTACCCGGCCGTCCAGGCCAATTTCCCGACCGTCTTTGACCCGGCCACCGGCGCCGACCGAGGGCCGCGCCACCGCCATCCCCGTCCCTTCCACCTGGGTGAGTTGGTGAGCTGGGAGCGCGAGGCGGATGTGGGGCCAGACCAGGATATGGTCAACAACCTTGTGCCGCCGGCGGCTGGCGGCGGCCAGCCCAACTTGGACCGCCACGACGACGGCGCCAACCCACCGGTCTGGACGCTGGCGCATTGCCGGGCCACGCTCGTCCCCATCCAGGTCTCCATCTCGCCGGTCGCCGTGGCCTACTTCCAGCAGGCCCAGGCCAAGGGCTATCTCAACATCTGGCTCGACAGCAACCGGGACGGCGATTGGGCCGACGCGGCGCAGTGTCCTCAAGCCGAGAATCTGCCGCCGGTGGCGCTGGAGCATGTCGTCATTGACTATGCGGTGGATGTGGTCGCGCTGGGCGCAGGGCTACACACGATCCAGGTACCCACGGGCCGCGTTCCCTGGGCGGACGCGGAGCGACCGGCCTGGGTGCGGGTGACGTTGAGCGAGCGCCCGTCCAACAAACCGCTGACCACGGCGGGCATCGCCCACGGCGACGGTCGCGGCCATGACCAGCCTTTCCGGTTGGGCGAGACCGAGGACTATCTCTGGCGCCCCGCCAACAACCCCGGCGGCATTGATGTGGTAGTTCACAAGCAGGGCCGCGTCTACCAGGAGTTCGATCCAGAGCAGGGCCAGGTGGTCAGCCGCATTGCCTGGGCCATCGAGTACGGCAACCGCGGCGACCGCACCGCCGAGAATGTCATCCTGCGCGACCAGTTGGAGGGAGGGCAGAACATCATCGCCATCCTCATCGGCCTGCTGCTGCCCGACGGGGTGCAGCGCCAGGATGAGGGCGATACGCTGGTCTTCCACCTGGGCGACCTGGAGCCGGGCGAGCGGGGGCGCATCGTGATCATCACCAAGGTGACGCAGGAGATCACCCAGCTTCAGACGCTCACCAACCGCGCCCAAATTCTGGCCGATGGCGATGTGGACGCCTCCAACAACCTCGCACGCGCCTCGGTGCAGGTGGGGCTGCGCGCCCCGCGCATCCTGACGCCGGTGGATGGCACCGCCTGCGCCGACGAACTAGAGGTGATCGGGCGGGCCGAGCCGAATGCCACGGTAGAATTGTTCGCCGATGGCAGCGTGCGGGAGATTGTCTCAGCAGATGATCACGGCGTCTGGCGAGCGAGCCTAACCCTGGCTGCAGGCGACCATACGCTCTATGCCGTCGCCAAGATCGGCGCGGCCAGCAGCCCGCCCTCCGCCACAGTAGAGATCACGGTGGACCCGTCGCTGCCCTGGAGTCCCATCACCCTGCGCTTTACCGACCCGCGCGGCCATGTGCGCCAGCCGGTGGACGCCGAGGGGCGATTGGACGCCTCCGGCTGGTCCATCCAGCTCCGGCCCAACACCCTCTACACCACGACGGTCAAGGTTTGCTGCGACGAGGGCAACGCCCAGGCGACGCTGATGGTCGGCGAGACTGCGGTCACGCTGACCGACCCCGACGGCGACGGCATCTACAGCGGCGCCTTCACCACCGGCCCGCGCAACGAGACCCCTAGCGCCCTGTCGCTGGTGGTCCTCTGTGGCGAGACCCAGGTGACGAGCAGCGGTGACGTGGTGCTGATTGACCCCGCAGGCGCCGTCTACGATATCAACAGCGGCCAACCGCTGGATGGGGCGACGGTGGCCTGTATGGAGGGTCAGGTGAGCAGCGCCGGCGGTGAGACAGTCTTCAGTCTCTGGGACGCGGCAGCCTATGGGCAGGTCAACCCGCAGCAGACCCAGGCCGACGGCTACTTCAGCTTCCTGACGCCTGCCGGCGTCTACCAGCTCGACGTCAGCCGGGCCGGGTACCAGCACTACCGCAGCCCCACGCTGCTGGTGGAGAGCGAGCCGGTCTACTACGACGTGCCGCTGACGCCGGTCATCGAGCAGGAGGCCGACTACCGGGTCGCCATCACCGAGTTCGGCTTTGAGCCGGCGGTGCTGGTCGCGCCGCCTGGCGCGGTTATCGAGTGGGTCAACGCCGACACCCAGGAGCATAGCGCCGCCTACCTGCCCGATGGCGCGCAGGCGGCAGGCCAGCAGGCCACGGGCTGGGACAGCGGCCTGCTGGCCCCCGGCGAGAGCTACAAGGTGCAGCTCAACGCCGCCGGCAGCTACACCTACGGCGACCGGCTCAACGGCCAGAACAGCGGCGTCATCGTGGTGGAAGCCCAGGAGAGCCAGTTGCTCTACCTGCCAGCGCTGCAGAAGTAAGTCGAGGCGCTATCTCCGCTCCGGCAGACTTCTCTGCCGGAGCGTTCCGAACAACCAGTAAGTAATGAATAGGCCGAGCGGGCGCACCGGTGCGCCCGCTCGGTTGTTGTACCGGCCAGTGCGGGGGAGCCGGCATGAACCCTGACCCATTTGAGCCGATCTGAGCCAATAGACCGGCTGCAAATGCCACCGCTGCGCCCCTCCTCCGCCCTACAATGAAGCCACTGTCAGTAATGAAGCGACTGTAAGTGTCATCGTACCCTTTCACACCCTTTCAGGTATTTCAGGAGGAAGACCATGCAGACCAAAGGTTTCGGTTCACTGTCTATGCTCTTCGCAGGGACGCGCGCCCGTTCCGTCGGCGCCAGGTTGCTGCGGCTCGCTCGCCCTGTGGTCATCGCCCTGCTCATTGTGGCCCTGGTCACCGCCAATGTCTCGGCGGCGGTCATCCAGAGCAACTTGACGCCATCGGAGGTGCAGCAGATCGTCCACCAAACGCTCCAGCAGATCAGGCCCGCTCTGTACCAACCCCTAGATGAGGTGCTGCCGAGCGCGTTGCAGATTATGCTGGACGCCGGCAAGCTGGATAGGCCCCAGCACAAGGTCTTCTACCAGGTCTTTGTGCTGGGTGAGGCGCCGGCCAACCAGCCTGAAATCGCCCATGCGCTCACTCTGCCCAAAGCAGAGCAGGTCCTGTACAGTCTGCAACGGCTGCAAGAGAGCGGGGCGCTGAATGAGCAAGAGGTGAAGCTGTTCAAGGCTCTGCTTGCTGCGCCGGATGAAGAGGTCCGCGGGCAGGCGGCGGCGGCGCTCGAAAGCGGCTCTTACGGCCTGTTGGCGACCACCATTCTTCAGGTCGCCGTAGGCTTGAGCCATATTGACACCAGCGCTGACCTCCAAACCTGCGAGGCAACGTCCTCCAGTCTGCGGGCGCAGGGTTGGCTGGGCGACGCCCTCAAGTGGGTGGGCGGGTTGGTTAAATCGGTCATCGGCGGCGCCCTGTTCGGCGCGTGGGTGGGCGGCGCCCTCTTTGGCAACTGGGGCAGAACCGCGGGCGCGATCATCGGCGGCATCTGGGGAGGCGTCAAATATATCCAAGACACCACCGGCAACGGCTTCATGGCCGGCCCCAACGGCGAAGACTGCACCGGTTGGCCCAAGCCCTTCTAGCGAGACTGAAGCCCTACAGCCCACCTCTGCACAGCGGGGGCGGACGAGAGGCTCTCCTGCCGGTAGGTTCATCTACCGGCAGGAGAGTTGTTGTTATAGCAAGCCTTGGACTCAATTCCGGGCTGTCTCTCGCCAGGCACGATTCCACTCAGCCAGGTCAAAATCGGGATTAGCCGGTTCATTGCGAAGCGCCTCAGCGAGTGCCCCCTGGGCATGACGAATTTCATGACGAATTTGTGGATTCGCCATTGATTGTACACCACGTCCCTCGCCTACTGTTTTTGCATGACCAGCAGCCGGTGGGGCCGGCGGAGGACCAGGGTCGCCAGCCGCGCCGCAATCCGCCCCATGCGGTAGTAGGGCAGGAGCGCACGGGGGACCTGCGTTCCGTCTACGGTGACAAAGCCCAGCCGGTTGTAATAACGCTCATGCTTGTCCATGCACATCAAGTAAAGCGGCGTGCTGCCGGCGCGGACGATCAAACACTCACAGAGCAGCCGGCCCAGCCCCTGGCGTTGAAAGGCGGGCAGCACAGCCAATGACGCCAGTTCCAAAATGTGTTCGCCGGCGCGCGCATGGGGGCGAAGCTGGCCCGTCCCCACGAGGCGACGCCCGCCCGGCCCAATCGCCTCGGCCACCAGAAAGTTGGGCCAGCGCAGGTTCATGGGGTTGATCCCCGCCCCGCGCACCAGCGCCGTAATGGCAGGTTGATCGCTTGCTTCGGCGGCGCGAATGATAATCATGATGATAATCATGGCTTATAATGACAAGACCCGCTGCCCCGACTCATAGACGGCAATCGGCCCATCTTGGGAAACGGTGATCGCGATGCAATCGGTCTCGGCGCTCATCTTGGCTGCGCTGCTGTGGCGTGCCCCTTTGCCGGGGCCGACCTGCGCCTGAGTCGTTGCTGCCGGGCGCAACAGGATCATACAGCCCCACAACTCCCCGCAGCGGTCAATCACCGTCGCCCCATCCTGGCGGGCATAGGCGATCAACTCTTCGTCGGAAATATCGTCAAGGGGCGCGGTATGAATCGCCGCTACATTCTGAATCTCCGGCTTGTCCGAGCGACGCAGGATCGCCTCGGCGTCGCCGACCATGAGGATCGCGCCCAAGTTGCGCTCGGACAACTTGTAGGCGCAGCGCAGCAGCCGGCGCAGCAGCGCCTCATCTACCTGCTTGCGCTCGGCCAGCCGCACCACCACTGTATCAATTTGCACCATATCTTCGGCCAGCCATGAGCCATTGATATAGCGGCCCACCAAAAAGCCGTCGGCAAAGACGCGCACCTGACGCCCGCCGGACGGCACCGAAAAGACCACGGCATCGCAGTGGCGGGAAATGGCCGCCAACTGGCGAAACTGAGCGCCGGTCAGGTCGCTGCCCGTCTGCTCCAGCGCCACCTCCAGCCGGTGGATGCCGCGCACAAAGCCGTGGTTGTCCACCGCAAAACCCAGCACCTGCCCATCCACAATCTTCGCCAGAGAAGTGACAGTGCGGCGCATCCGCCGGATGTGGTCATACTGGCGGAGTTGGAGCGCGCCTTCCGGCAGGACCCGCCCAATCCGCGTCGGGTTGCCCACGATCAGCGCGGTGGAAACGGGCCGCTCCTCGTTCTGCATCTGGGCAATGGCCGCCACCGTCTCGCAGATGTGGACCATGGAGGGGGCGTCAATCTGTTTGGCGCGGGCCAGCTCGAACAGAAACCCAATGCCGGCGTCGTTCACCCAGGCGTCGAGAATGTCTTCCTTCTCCAGAAGCTGGCGCAGATGCTCAGGCTCCAACTGCACTTGGGTGACAACCCGCTCCTCAAAGGGCATCGCCGCGGGATACATCGCCTCTAGCTGCTCGCAATAGAGGTGAGCAATGAGCTTGCGCTGCTGGGCGACATTGGTAATGGGCTGGCCTCCGGCGTCGCGGAAGGGGTGGTCGAGCAGGGTGTAACGCTCGATCTGCTCCCAACCATCCAAGGTCCGGTTGACATCCTGAACGGCTTGGTCTACCAGGGCGCGCAGCTCCGGGTGATCGGCTGTGATGCCCTGGCCCGGACGCAGGCGACCCTCTTCCCAGAGGCGGGCCTGCACTGCGCCCAGATCGGGGACGATTAGCGCCGAGATATAGCGCCGTCCCTCGCCGCAGACATAGGCTTGGGCAATAAAAGGGCTGCGGACCAGCCGGTCTTCGATGACCGCCGGCACGACCTTGCGCCCGGTCGCCAGCACCAGAGACGATTGCTTGTGGCCGGTCAGGTAGAGGTAGCCATCGTTGTCGAAGCGCCCCAGGTCGCCGGTGTGCAGCCAGCCATCGGCGTCCACTGCCCGGCGAACCTCACCGCCCCGGCGCCAGTAGCCGCGCGTGACGGTATCGCCTCGTACCAGCACTTCGCCATCATCGGCGATGCGGATTTGGAAACCAGGGGCAATGCGCCCACAGGAGCCGGTCCTGCGCCCGCCGGGCCGGCTTGCAGCCGGGAAGCCGCCCGCCTTGGTGACGCTGTAGACATTGATCGGCAGCAGCCCAATGGCCTCGGCAAAGTCTACCCAGTGGGAGGGCAGCGGCGCGCCCGCCGAATAGAGCCGGCGCAGCCGCCCGCCCATCGCGCCCCGAATGTTGCTGAAGAAGGTCATGTCGGCGCGGCGGTAGCTCTCGCGCAGCTCAGCCGAGGCGCTCAGGCCCGCGGCATGATACTCCTTGCCCACGGCCAGCGCCCACTGAAAGACCTCCTGGCTGGAACGAGGCATCTGCTCCATCTCCGCCATGACGCGCAGGTAGATGTACTCAAAGGCATAGGGGCTGGTCAGAGTCACTGTCGGGCTGATGTGCTGGAGGTCCTCGAAGTTGGTCTCTTCGCCCTCCGATAAGGCATTGGCGACGCCGGACAAGAAGTAGCGCAGCGTCGCCTGCAAGTTGGGCAGATCGGTCCATTGCTGAGGCGTCGTAAAGCCGATGTCATCTTCGTCCAGCGGAAACCATTCGGCCATGGACTGGAGCGCCTTGGCCTCCTGCCCCTGGTCAAAGAGCGCGCCCAAGAGGGGTGGGCCGCTGGGCTGGTCTGTGGTCACAAAATGAATGGCCGACAGGTCGCCCGGCGCGGCAGCGAGCGCGCGCGTGCGCAAGACGCTCTCGCTTTCCGGCGGGATATTCTCGGCCAGGAGTGAAGCCAGCGGCGTCGCCGCCGGAGGAAGCTGGTCCTTCTCTCCCAGCCCCACCGCGAAAATGGCCTGGAGGCCGGCGATCCCCGCGCCGGCCAGGAGGCGGCTCAACTCTGCCCCCTGGACCACAGCCAGCGCCGGCTCCGCCTCGGCGGCCATCTCCAGCAGCAGGTCGGGGGGTAAGGTGGCGCGCAGGGGAACCGTGATCGCGCCCAGCAAATGGCCCGCCACAAAGGTGAGCAACCACTCCAGGGTGTTGCGCCCGATGAGCACAAGGCGCTCCCCCGGCTGAAGGCCGCGCTCCTGGAAGCCGTGGGCCAGCCGAAAGGCTAGGCTGCGAAACTGGCGGTAGCTCAACGACTGGTAGAGGCGGTTCTGTTTGATAAAGAGGCATGGCTCTCCGCTGTAGCGGTCCATGGCCTCCAGCAGCATTTGGTTGAGCGTCTTAACGGATTCAGGCATGGCTCAAGCTCAAAGGGGGCAGGATCGTCCCGCCATCCGGCGCGGGCGCAACGCGGCTCGTGCTGCCATTATACCCGATGCCGGCAATCCATCTGCCTTGCGATAGAATAGGCAAATGGCTTGCCCGACCTTCAGCCGCCCATCCATGAGGAGATGCCCATGCCCATTGTGGACACCCACTGCCATATCGCACGCAACTGGTATGAACCGCTGGAGAGCTTGCTGTTCCAGATGGATCGCTGTGGTGTGGCGCAGGCGATCTTGGTGCAAATGCTAGGCCAGAGCGACAACGAATACCAGATGGCCTGTGCGCGCCGCCACCCCGACCGGCTGGCCTCGGTGGTCATCGTAGATACCGAGCAGGCGGACGCAG
>DATLZJ010000775.1:0-28109 GCA_035574055.1 Caldilineaceae bacterium | reverse complement strand
TGCGGCCTCGCCTCCCTCGGCCTCCGGCCTCTGCCAGACGGCGTCCACCCGCACCGCGCGGAACTCCGGCTCCGGACGATTCAACAACGCCTGCATCTGATCCGGTGCGAGGATGGGCGACTTCAGCTCGATCAGCCGGGTCGCCTCCGGCGTCTCGCTCAACAGATTGGCCCGCTGCCCCAACAACATGCGCAGACTCATGACCGTCTCTTCGCGCAGCGGGTCAATGGGCGGGTTGGTCACTTCAGCAAAACGCTGCTTGAAGTATTGGAAGAGCGAGCGGGGAAGCTGGCTCAGGACCGCGGGCGGCGCATCATCGCCCATGGCGCCGACCGGCTCGTGCCCCTCAGCGACCATTGGGCGCAGCACCACCACCATCTCTTCACTGGTGTAACCAAAGCTGAGCTGGCGCTGGACCAGCGTTGGGCGGCTCTCCGGCTTGGACGCGCCGTTCGGTTCGGCCCCATTGCCCCCGGCGACGCCAATGGCAGACGCCTTCCACTCCATACCGGACAGCGCCGGGGCTTCCTGGCGGGCGGCCCGCGCGATCTCCTCATCCAGCACCACCAGGTTTTCCTGAACCCAGCGGTCATAGGGCCGGCGGGTGGCGAAGTAGTGGGTGATCTCGGCGTCGTCCATGATCACGCCGCGCGTGGTGTCCACACAGAAAATCTGACCGGGGCCGATGCGCCCCTTGCGGATCACCCGCGCCTCGTCATATTCGACTGCGCCGGCCTCGCTGGCGCTGATCACATACCCATTGTCCAGCACCACATAGCGGGCCGGGCGCAGTCCGTTGCGGTCCTGAATGGTGCCCACCACGCGGCCGTCGGTGTAGGTGACGGCTGCCGGCCCGTCCCACGGCTCCATCAACGCGCTATGATACTGGTAGAAGGCGCGACGTTCCGGGCCGACCTCGGCGTCGGGCAGCCGCTCCCATGCCTCCGGGATCATCATCATGAGCGCGTGGCGGATATCGCGGCCGCTGCGCACCAGCAGCTCAAGCTGATTGTCCAGCTTGCCGCTGTCGCTGCTCTGGGGGGCGATGATAGGCTTGAGAGCCTCCACATGCCCCTCCCAGACCGGATGGTAGAGATCGGCCTCGCGGGCGCGCATCCAGTTCTCATTGCCCTGCAGGGTGTTGATCTCGCCGTTGTGGCAGATCAGCCGGAAGGGCTGGGCGCGCTCCCAGGTGGGGAAGGTGTTGGTGCTGTAGCGTTGGTGAAAGACCGCGATGGCCGTGGTATAGTCCGGATCGCTCAGGTCGGGATAGAAATTGACCAGTTCCGTCGCCAGCACCAGCCCCTTATAGACGATGGTGCGGCTGCTGAAGCTCGCCACATAGAGGCGCTGGACCCCTGCCTCGCGGGCGCGGTTCATCATGGTCTTGCGCGCCAGATAGAGGATGCGCTCGAAATCGTCCCCGGCCGCGCACGCTTCGGGCCGGCGGCGCACGATGACCTGTTCCATCCACGGGCGCATGGCCTCGGCGCGGCGGCCCAAGGCGCTGTCCACCACAGGCACCGAGCGGAAGGTCAAGACCTCGATGCCGTAGCTGTCGCAGACCTCGCTGATGATGCGGCGGGCGTGGGCGCGGTCCTCCTCCGACTGGCGGAAGAGGTAAAGCTGGCCCACGGCCAGATCGCCGGGCGGCGGCGGCACGACGCCGGAGCGCAGCAGCTCACGCTTGAAAAACTCGTAGGGAAGCTGGGTCAGCACACCGGCGCCATCGCCGGTCTTGCGGTCATCGGCAACGGCCCCCCGGTGGGCGTGATTGCAGAGCGCCTCCAGCGCCATCTGCAAGACCCGGTGGCTGCGCCTCCCCTCCACATGGGCGACAAAGCCAATGCCACAGGCGTCGTGCTCAAAGCGCGGGTCATACAGCCCTTGTCTGGCCGGCAAGTCGCAGCCCTGGTTAAGCTCCGGCTTCCGGTCGCGGTGATCCTTCAACATCGTACCTCCCTTCCTCGCAGCCACGGTCGTGGCGACTCCACATGAGGGCAGCGCGAACCCTTCCCACCGTAGAGACTACCCCGTCACAGGTGACGGTCGACCTTGACCCCCTTCCCCATTGAAGGATCGTATTGAACCGTGAGCCGTCTATGGAATCCGCAAACAAAATTACAGAACGAATCAACTGCCCATCCAAGCACGGTGATAACACCGTTGCAACCGGCAAGCTTCATCCCGGCGTAGCTTAGCCCGAACTCTCCAGCGAATCGCGCCGGAGCGACGCGATGATCCCAAAGCCGACCAACAGGATCACCAGCAGCGCCGCCGCCACCAAGACGCCATTATTCCATAGCCCCTCGGCAGCCGGCAGCCCGGTATCCGGCAGCGGCGGCTCGGCAACGCCGGCGGCCTTCGCGGTCTCGGCTTCGCCGGCAGCGGCCAGCGCCATCCCGCCCGCTGCCGGTGTGGGCGGCGACTGGAGGATGGCCAAGGTCAGCGCACCGGTCGCCAGTTGGGCGCCGATGCGTTGGGCCTCTGCCGGAGTCTGCCCGGCCAGGTAATCGGCCAGCCAGGCCAGCTCCTCGACCGACGCGCCGGCAGCAATCGCCTGCAAATCGGCGACCGAAAGCCGGGCCAAGACCTCCAGTTGATTGGGTGTTACGGCCAGTAGCTTGTGAATTATATCATTATTTGCCGTCGCGACAAGCGTCGAGAGGGCAGCCGGCGACAATTCCGCCGGCGTGGTCTGGCGATACAGCTCCAGCGCGACGACCTGCTCAAAATTGGGGCCGGCCAGCTCAGCCCAGGCCAGCACTGTCTGCGGGTCATGTGTGTGGCTCAAGACCGCCAGCGCGCTCTCCGGCAGCGCCAAAATCGCCTCAAAGCTGCCGTCTGCCAGGCCGGCCTCCAGTTGCGTCCGGTCCAGGTCGGCCAAATAGACCGTCACCTGCTGGGCCAGCCGGGGCAGTTGCGCTACCGGCGTAGCATCCAGCAGCGCGCCAAAATCGTCGTTCTCCGCGGCCAGCGTGCAGACGGCCCCCTGCTCGGCGCAAAAGCGCTGCCACTGGCCGGCCAGCGTCGCGGCCAAGGTTGCGGCCAGCGTCTGCACCTCGGCCTCCAATCCGGTGCGCGTCGCGGCCGCAATCTCGGCGCGCACCTCCTGCTTGACCTCCTCGGCCTGGAGCGCCTCGCGGATCTGGGGCAGCGCACCCTGCGCCCCTTCCACCAGGTCCCAGACGATCAGCCCTGCGCCCACCACCCAGCCGATATAAGGGATGACCGACGAGCCGAGCCGGCCCAGCACTCGCCCGGCGATCTTACCCGCCAGCCGTCCGGCGATCTTCTGCGAGAGCGACAGCGCGATCTTGCGGGTGATCTGGCTGGCGACGATCACGCCGATCCCGCCAAGCGCCTTCAGATGCAAGTCCACCGGCGAGATCGTCACCGGCGTCTCGGTCTCCAACGCCACAGCGGGGACGATCTCCTCGTTGAGCTTCTCCTCGAAGGCCGTAAAGAGCGTGGCGGAGTAGCGTTCGCCCACATAGCTTTGCAGGCAGAGCAGCGCGCTCGACGCCGAACGGGCGGCGTGGGCCTCCAGCGCCGCGACCAGGTCGGCAGCCAGGGCCGTCGCCAGCTCCTCCAGCTTGGCCTGGAAGACCGGCCCCTCAAAGGCCGCGGTCGCCACCTCGCCGGCCAACAGTTCGGCCTGAGCCGTGGACCAGCCGGAGACAAAACGCTCCCAATAGCCCGTTTCCTGCTGGATGTGGACGATGGCGGCGTCTACCTCTTGATCGAGCGCCTGGCCCACGCCCAGCTCGGCCCACTTGCGCGCCACCAATGCATCTATCTCCAGGCCGTTGCCCGCCTCGACCAGCGGCGCCAGCGCGATGGCCTCCAACTCGGCCTGGACGCCCGCCTCGTCGAGCCGGTTGCACTCCTCATAGGTATAGCCTGGATAGGTATAACCTGGGCCGGATGGTTCTGGAGCTGGAGCCGGACCGGTGGCCTGCTGAGCAGGCAGCGCCGCCTGCACCGGTCTGGCTGGCGCCACGGGCAGCAACGCCAACAGCGCCGCCAGCGCCCAGGCCAGCGCGCCTTCCGTGTGACGGTGAGTGACCTTGCTCACGGCGACTCCTGAACCCCGTCCACAGGCTGAAGGGCCGCCCGCCCTCCCCCCTCCCGGCGGCGCAGCCGGAAGCCATTGCCATAGACAACCACTTCCACGCCGCCGTCTACCACCGTCGGATGCGAAATCTTGACGGCCAGCACGCCATCGTAGCCCCGCTCTTGGGCCTTGCGCTCCAAGTCGGCCAGCGCCCGCTGCACTGCTTCCTCGATCAACCGCTCATAGTGGCCCATGCGCCCACCCACCAGGTTGCGGATGTTCTCGCGGATGTCCTTGACCACGTTGGCGGCCATGACTGTGACGGCGGTGAGCAGCTCGCCCACCTCCACCGTAGCCGGCGCGCCGTGACCCTCTAGGCTCAACTCTACACCCATCAACTCCACCTCAATGGAGGCGGGCAGATGGTCAAGGCTCAACAGCATCGTCGCCCCCTGCTAGCGCGGCCCTGGTTGGGTGCGCCGCCGGGTCACGGCGCGCAGCCCCCGTACCAGGGTCGCCACCGGCGCAAAGAGCCAGGAGAGCAGCGTCTGCGCCAGCCCCAAAAGCAGCAACAGCGGCGTCGCCACGGATGCGACCGTGACCACCGTCCCATATTTGGCCCGGAATAGCCCCAACGACACATCGCCCGCCGCCATGCGCAGCAAATCCTCGCCAAAGCCCAGCAGAGTCACGGGCGCGGTCAAAAAGCGCAAGACAAGATTCACATCGCCGCCCGCCGCTACCTGGGCGCGCACCCGCTCATCCTTGAGCTGGGCCATGCGCGCCGGCTCCGCCAAGAGCTGGCTCACCAGTTGGTTCGCCTGGTCCTGGCTGAGGGTCGCCAGGTAGCTCGCCAGCCAGGACAGATCATCGGCGGAGAGGGTGCGGGCCAGGCTGCGCAGATGCTCGGTGGAAAGGCCCAACAACCGCGCCAAGTCCTCCTCGCCCAAGAGCGCCAATTGGGCGACGGCAGTGGGGTCGTCCACGGCCAGCAAGGCTAACAGCCGGTCGCGGGTCAGGTCGCCGGGCGCTTTGTATTTGTACAGCTCCAACCGCGCCACATCGTCCAGCCGGCTCCCGGCCAGATCGGCCCAAGCCAGGAGCGTGGCATAAGCGCCGCTGTGGGCCAGGATGGCGTAGCTGGCTTCGGGCAGTTCCAGGGCGCGCGCCAGGCTGCCGTCGGCCACCGCAGCCGCCATCCCCTGCGCGCCGACAGTCGCCAGGCTGATGTCCACCAGCGTCGCCAGCGCGCCCAGGTCCTCCGCCCCGGCCAGCAGCTCACGGAAGGCCGGGTTCTCGTCAGCCAGGCTCAAGACCTGGCGGTACTTACGTTGGAAGTCCAGCCAGGAGGCATAGAGGTCGTTGGCAATCTCACGCGCCAACTGGGGCATCTCTACCTGCAATTCCGCCGTCACGGAATCGGTCAGCTCGGTACGAATGGCCTCCTTGACCTCGGCGGCCTTCAAGCCCTCCTGAATCTGGGGCAGCGCGCCGTCCCGGCTCTCGATCAGGTCATAGACAATGAGAGCCGCGCCTACTGCCCAGCCGACTGCCGGAATCACGGTCGAGCCGGCCTTGCCGATCACCCGGCCCACAATGCGACCGGCGACCCGTTTAGCGATGGTCTGGCCGATCTTGACCACAATGCGCTTGGCGATCTGGCTGGCAATGATCACGCCTACGCCGCCCAGTGCGCTCTTGTGGCGCTCGATCACGGTCAGAAGTCCGCTATCTACTCCCTCGTCTACGGTGAAGACCAACGTGGCGGCCTGGGCCTGTAGCTCCTCGGTGAAGGCCGCTACCATCGCCTCGGAGTAACGCGCGCCGATATATTGTTGGAGGCAGACGGTCGCCAGCGAGGCCGATTCGGCGGAGAGGGTCGCCAGCGCTGCGGCGGCATCGGCGGCGACCGCGGCGGCCAGCCCGTCCACCGCATTGCGAAAGCCGGGGGAGGCAAAGGCCAGATCGGCCACTTGGCGGGTCAACGCCTCGGCCTGGCTCGGCGACCAGCCGGACAGGAATTGGCTCCAGAGGTCGGCGTCACTGCGCACCTGCTCGACGGCGCGGTCTACCTCGGCCTCAATCACCCCGTCCATGCCCAGCAGCGTCCACTGGCGCGCGACAATGGCTTGGATGTCCAGCGTCTTGCCGCTCTGGTCGCCGCTGAAAATCGTCTGGCTGATGGCGTTCAGCTCATCGCGCAACGACTCGGCGGCCACCGCTTCGCAGCCCGCCGCCGGCGCCCCCTGCCGGAACGTCTCCGCCCGCACAGGCGCGGCGCTCAAGATCAGCCCTGCCGTCACCAGCAGCGCGCTGAACCGATAGCGTATGCCCCAATTCCGCACGTCTTGCCCCAATGAATTTCGCCTCCTGGCGTTCAACGCCTCCACGATAGTCAACAGAAGCCAGGTCTGCGCCGGCAACCTGGCTTCTGTTGAGTGCTGACTACTGACTGTCTACCCCGTAAGTGCGGCATCCTGCCGCACAGGCATATCCGTAGGTGCGGCAGGATGCCGCACAGGCCAGAGCGTGCGCTAGAATAGCGCACCTACGCGACCGCTCTTTTGTAGATTCTCTCATAAAGGACAAATCTGCGCATGAGCAAAGCGTGCGGTATCCTACCGCACAAGCCCACCACAGAGCGTGCGCTAGGATAGCGCACCTACAATGTCGCCGCAAGCCTGCCCATCGTGTAGGTGCGGCATCGGCGGCGCGCACGTGCGTGTCGAGCGAGAGTGTGCGGTAAGGATAGCGCACCTACGGAATATGACCACGGCCTGCCTCTGGAGGTCAGCAGCCAGCAGTCATCTATACGCACCACGGCCCCGGATGATTCAGGCGACCGCCGTCTCCTCGCCCGCGGCGATGTTGACGGCGGAAGCGTCATCGCCCGTAGCGGCCAGCGCCTTGTTCAGCGCCTGCATATAGGCCTTGGCGCTCGCGACAATAATGTCGGTGTCTACCCCGCGACCGCTGAACAAGCGCCGGCGCGGTCGCCCCTGGGCCGTCTCCTTATAGCCCATGCTGCGCTCCGGCACCTCGATGCGAATGGTCACATCGCCGTTGGCGTCAAAGCCCTCGGTAATGGCCTGCACCAGGAACTCGACCAGGTTGTTGCTCACCCCCACAACCCGGTTGATACCCTTATAGACCGCATCCACCGGACCGGTGCCAAAGCCGGCGTCAATGTGGGTTTCGCCGGTGACATTGTTGCGCAGCGTGACCACAGCCGTCGGCAGCACGTTCGTGCCGCACTGAACCTGGACGTTGACCAGCTCCCACACCTCCTGGGGCTGGTAAATCTCGTCGCCGACCAGCGCCTCCAGGTCGGCGTCGGTGACGGTCTTTTTCTTGTCCGCCAGTTCCTTGAAACGTTGAAAGACCTCGTTGAGTTCATCCCGGTCCAGGTGATAGCCCATCTCCTCCAACTTGCGACGCAGGGCGTGGCGCCCGCTGTGCTTGCCCAGCACCAGCTTGCTCTGGTTCAGACCGATGGTGGAGGCGTCCATGATCTCATAGGTGCGCTTGTTCTTCAGCATCCCGTCTTGGTGGATGCCGGCCTCATGGGCAAAGGCATTGGCCCCAACGATGGCCTTGTTGGGCTGGATGACCATGCCGGTGTAGCGGCTGACCATATCGCTGGCCCGGTGGATCTCAGTGGTGACAATGTTGGTCTCCAGCCCCAGCTGTGCGCCGCGCACATAGAGCGCCATCACCGTCTCTTCCAGACTGGTGTTGCCGGCCCGCTCGCCGATGCCGTTGACGGTGACTTCCATCTGGCGGGCGCCGTTGCGCAGACCGGCGAGGGTGTTGGCCGTCGCCAGCCCCAGGTCATTGTGACAGTGGACGCTGAAAATCACATCCTTGGCCCCCGGCACATGCTCGCGCAGATAGGCGATCAGCCCGCCAAACTCCTCTGGCGTCGTATAGCCGACCGTATCGGGGATGTTGATGGTCGTCGCGCCGGCCTGGATCGCCACGGTCACGACCTGCACCAGAAAGTCGGGGTCGCTGCGCCCGGCATCTTCCGGGCTGAACTCCACATCCTGGCAGAGGCTGCGGGCATATTGCACCATATCGCCCACCGTCTCCAGCACCTCATCCCGGCTCATCCGCAGCTTGTGCTGCATGTGGATGTCGCTGGTCGCCAGGAAGGTATGGATGCGCGGGCGCACCGCAGGCTTGACGGCTTCCCAGGCCCGGTCAATGTCGTTGCGATTGGCGCGCGCCAACCCGGCAATGATCGGCGGGGCCACTATCTGGCCGTTCTTGTCCAGGCGCGGCTGGCGGCCTACCGTCTCGGCGATGCGGCGCACCGCCTCCAGATCGCCGGGGCTGGCCGCGGGGAAGCCGGCCTCTATGATGTCCACGCCCAAGCGGGCCAGTTGGGCGGCGATATCCAGCTTTTCCTGGGTGTTGAGGGTTGCGCCGGGGCTTTGCTCGCCGTCGCGTAGGGTAGTGTCAAAGACGACGACCCGGTTGCCGTGGGCGATGGCGCGGGTGTGCTCGCGAATATCCTGAATGGCAAACTGGGTTACATCTACATCGGCGAAGCTCTCTACATTGGGGTCTTCGCCCATGCCGTTCTCCACATGCTCGGCGCCGTTTGTTTGACCGGCTCCCTGACCGGCTGCCTGAGTTGTCATACTTGCACCTCTCCAGGGGGTGATTGAATGATGGGTTGTCCGTCGCTTCTCGTCGCCCGGCGGGCCGTCGCCCGCCGGCACATCCGTTGAGCCATTTGCCGCTGCGCAGCCAAAAGATGGTCCTGAAGGTCACTAAGGCCATCGTCCATACCAATCACCCCCTTTCCCTGTTCTCGATCTGCGCCTTACGCTACTTCTTTGGCGTTCAAGAAGGTCATCATCCTACGCAGCTCTTTGCCCACCGTCTCAATCGGCTGGCTCTGCTCCTGCTTGCGCAGCGCGTAGAACTGCTTGCCGCCGTTGTGATATTCGTCCATCCACTCCTCGGCAAATGCGCCCGACTGGATCTCGGCCAAGACCTGCTTCATAGCCTGGCGCACCTCGTCCGTGATGATGCGCGGGCCGCTCTTATAGTCGCCCCACTCCGCGGTGTCGGAGATGCTGTAGCGCATGTAGCTCAACCCGCCCTGGTACATCAGGTCCACGATCAGCTTCAGCTCATGCAGACACTCGAAGTAGGCGATCTCCGGCTGGTAGCCGGCCTCGACCAGGGTTTGAAAGCCCGCCTTGACCAGCTCGCTCACCCCGCCACAAAGCACCGTCTGCTCGCCGAAGAGGTCTGTCTCGGTCTCTTCGGCAAAGGTCGTCTCCAGCACACCGGCGCGGGTGCTGCCGATGCCCTTGGCATAGGCCAGCGCGTTTTGCAGCGCCTGGCCCGATGCGTCCTGGTGGACGGCCACCAAGGCCGGCACGCCTGACCCTTCGCGGAAGACCTCGCGCACCCGATGGCCCGGCGCCTTGGGCGCGACCATGCTCACATCAATCGAGGCCGGCGGCTGGATAAAGCCAAAGCGGATGTTGAAGCCGTGGGCAAACATGAGGGTGTCGCCCGGCTTGAGGTTGGGGGCGATCTCCTCTTCGTAGACCTTGGCCTGAAGCGGGTCGGGCAGCACCATCATGATCATATCCGCCTCGGCCGCGGCCTCGGCAGTGGTCATGACGCGCAGCCCGTCGGCCTCCGCCTTGGCCCAACTTTTGCTCCCTGGATAGAGGCCGACGCGCACATCCGCGCCGCTGTCCTGGAGGTTCAGCGCATGGGCATGGCCCTGGCTGCCGTAGCCGATGACGGCGATCTTCTTCCCCTGAAGCCGGTTCAAGTCTGCCTGATTCTCATAGTAGATCTTGGCCATGAGCGAGTGAATCCTTCTCTGCTGGTCTCTGCTTGGTTTTTTGATTTGGCTTTTGGCTGATTATACCCCGCCCGTCGAGAGCCGGGCCTCGCGTTCGGTCTCTTCGTGGCCGTTGGCCCGCGCCTTCCAGACCGCGATGCCGCGCTTGGATTTGCGCTCGATGACGCCGCGCACCATGGCGACGCGACCGGTGCGGACCATCTCTAAGATACCGAAATTGGCCAACAGGTCAATCAGCGCATCAACCCGTTCCTCGGACCCTACGATCTGGACCACCATACTGTCGAGCGCGACATCCACGATCTCCGCCCGGTAAATGCCCACCAGTTGCATGATCTCGCTGCGGGTCTCCGCCGTGGTCTGTACCCGGATCAGCGCCAGCTCGCGCACCACGCTGGGCTTGTTGCTGATATCCTCGACGCGCGTAACGTCTATGACCTTACGCATCTGCTTGATCACCTGGTCCACCATATGGGCGTCGCCGTTGACCACGAAGGTCATCCGGCTGATGCCGGGCGTCTCGCTGTGACCCACTTGCAGGCTATCAATGTTGAAATTGCGACGACGCAACATGCCGGAGATGCGGTTGAGCACACCGGGTTTGTCGCGCATCCAGGCGATAAGCGTGTGTTTCATGGCGATTCCTGCCTTTTGCTTGTTGAAATCGGAGCCTGATGAACAATGGAGCCTAAGTGAAATTAGGTCCTACCAGCTCGGCTCCACCCCGCTGTAGCCCTGAACCACCGCCGGCTTGGGGCGACGGATCAGCTCGTCCACCGCCGCGCCCGGCGCCACCATCGGATAGACGTTGACCTCCTCCTTCACCCGGAAGTCAATCAGGAAGGGGCCAGGGGTGTTGTGCGCCTGCTCATAGGCTGCCGCCACCTCGCCTGGTTTGCGCACCGCCACAGCCGGGATGCCATAGGCGTCGGCCAGCTTGACAAAATCGGGCGAGACCACTGGCGTGCCCACATAGCGCCGGTCATAGAAGAGCTGCTGCCACTGGCGCACCATCCCCAGGAAGCCGTTGTTGATGATGGCGATCTTCACCGGCAGATTGTTCTCCTGCTTGAGCACCGCCAGCTCTTGCAGCGTCATCTGGAAGCCGCCGTCGCCCACCACCGCCCAGACCAACCGGTCGGGGAAGGCCATCTGTGCGCCGATGGCGCCGGGCAACGCATAGCCCATGGTGCCCGAGCCGCCGCTGGTCAGCAGTTGGCCGGCGAAATCGTGGATATAATACTGGGATTCCCACATCTGGTGCTGGCCCACGTCCGTCACGATAATGGGCGGGCCATTCTTGACCTGTTGGGTGGCGTGCCAAAGTTGGCGGATCACGTAGGGAGGGATCAGCTCGTCCACCTCGTAATTGAGGATGTCGCTCTGGGCGGAGTCCTCGCGCCACTCGCGCACTTGCTGGATCCAGAGTTGGTGGCGCCGGCTCTCGATCATCGGCAGCAGCGCCGGCAAGGTCTGGCCCAGGTCGCCAATGACCGCCACATCGGGCACCACGTTCTTGCCCACCTCGGCCTTGTCCAGCTCGAAGTGGATGATCTTGGCCTGCTTGGCGAAGCGGTCCAGGCGACCGGTGATGCGGTCGTCAAAGCGCATGCCCAGCGCGATCAGCACATCGCACGCCTGGATGGCCCGATTGGCGTAGGCTTCGCCGTGCATCCCGCCCATGCCCAGGCTCAGAGGATGGCTCTCGGGGATGTTGCCCGTGCCCAGCAGCGTCGTCACCACCGGAATTTCGGCCTTCTCGACCAGTTCCAACAGCTCACGGGCCGTTCCGGAGAGCTGGATGCCATGGCCGGCCAGGATCAGGGGGCGCTCGGCCCGGTTGATCAGCTCGGCGGCGCGGCGCACCTGGTCCATATTGACATCGGGCCAAGGCTCAAAACCGGGCAGATCGATTTCCATGTCGTAGCGGAAGAGGCCGGTGGCGTTCTGCACATCCTTGCAGATATCCACCAGGACAGGGCCAGGGCGACCCTCGCGGGCGATGTAGAAGGCTTCCTTCATAATCAGGGGTAGCTCGGCCACATCGGTGACGAGGTAGTTGTGCTTGCAGACTGGCTGGGTGACGCCGACCACGTCAGACTCTTGAAAGGCGTCGGTGCCCAGCAGATTGGTGGGCACCTGGCCGGTGATGGCGACGATGGGCACGCTGTCCATCAAAGCGGTCGCCAGACCGGTCACCAGGTTGGTGGCGCCGGGGCCGCTGGTGGCAATACAGACGCCGACTCTGCCGGTGGCTCTGGCGTACCCGTCGGCCATATGGGCCGCACACTGCTCATGGCGGACAAGGACATGGTGAATCTTGCCCTCCGCCTCGTAGGGGGCCAGCGCATCGTAGGTGGGCAGGATAGCGCCGCCAGGATGGCCAAAGACGACATGAACCCCCTCACGCACCAATGCCTCCCACACCATCGTCGCGCCCTTCATCGGAATGGGCGTCTCTGCCTCCGGAGGCTGGTGGCCGTTTCGGCTTGCCTCGGTCATGGCATTTTCTCCTTCATGGTAGATAAATCCTAGACTAAAAAGACCCTTCCCGGTTGGGAAGGGTCTCCAGTGACCTAAGACGAAGTTGCAGGCTCGTCCTACGCAGCTTCTCCAACCAGCATTGGCTTCTGGGTAAGTACTACGACCAGAAGCTCGACACCAAGGATAAGACCCAGGATAAGGATGAGAATGCTGGAAGGTAAAGCTTGTAGGGACATGATCAGTCTACTACATCAGTCTACTACCGTAAGCCGCGGATACGCCTGATGCCTTACCGCGTTGTGCAGCTTGAACAAAAAGGGTGCAGCAACTTGCCTGATCCGAATTGTCCATAGTATAGCGAAGGGCAGAGCGACTGTCAACTAGGGATTGGGATTTTTGTAACAAAAACACCAATCTCCATGACCTTGCTGGCCTCGTTGTCAGCTTCCTGAGCGCCAGGCGCTCGCTCACGCCCGGAACCCACCCCTGAAAATCCAGCCCTAAAGGATACGCACCGGCTGCCCCCCCTGGGCCGCCGACGTCTGGATCGCATCCCACAACTGGGCCATGCGCAGCCCGATCTCCGGCGGGCAGGGGTTCTCCATCCGCCCGGCGCGCACATTCAGGAACTGCTCCCACTGGCCCATCGAGGCCGGCACCCGCACGGGCATGGCCCGGTCCTGCCCCTGGCGCTGAAGCTCCAACCGTTCGCCCCAGATGCCCGTGCGCAGGATGGCCTCGGTGCAATAGACGCGCACATCCGAATGGCACGACTTGATGGCGTCGCCGCACGCGCTCAGGGTCACAAAAGCGCCCGACCGGGTGCGCGCCATGACCGACCCCAGGATGTCCACCGGCGTCCCGCGATTGTCCAGCCAGGCCGCTACCTCGACAAACTCCTCGCCGGCCAGATCGGTGACGGTGTTGAGCATATGCGCGCCGGTATCGAAGAGAAAGCCGCCGCCCGACATCACCGGGTTTTGCCGCCAAGTGCCGGTCGTATTCGCCTTCCAGTTCTGCCACGCTACCGCGTGAATGTTGAGGATGTTGCCCAGCGAGCCGGAGCGCAACAGGCGTGAGGCGGTGCGGATTTGGGGCGAAAGACTGCCGTTGAACGAGACCACCAGCAGCCGCTTGGTGCGGTCGCGGGTCTCGATCAGGCTTCTGGCCTCGGCCGCGTTCATGACCATCGGCTTTTCCAGCAGCACATCCAACCCCGCCTCCAGGCAAGCCTTGGCCTGGTCGTGGTGCATGACATGCGGGGTGATGATCAGGGCCGCGTCAATCTCCCCCTGCCGGTCATGGAGGAGCTTTTCCAGGTTTGGCTCGTTGGGCGGCGGCTTTAGCCCTACCTCCTCGAAGAGCGTACAGAAGTCTTCATAGGCTTGGCCCGAAGGCTCACAGGCGGCCACGACCTGTGTTGTGTCCTGTTGCTGCAAAATCCGCCGGAGGTGGAGGCGGGCCATACCGCCGCAGCCGATCATGGCAAGCCGCACCGGTTGCGCCCCATTGTTTGTCGCGTCCATTGCTAGCGCCTCATCAATGAAGTTGATCTGAAACCATTCTTCTGAGTATAGCCAAAGCTGAGATGAAACGCTAGAATCCACGCTGCCCACTGCTGCTTATGCGCGCTCGCGCTCCAGAATATAGCGCGGTGTGCCGACCCGGTGCCACTGGTAGCCGTAGGCGTCCAGGGTCAGGCAGTGCTTGCCGGAGTCATCAGCCTGGCTCTGCCCGCTGACCAGCAGATTATCGAGGGTGTCGCCGCCCTCGACCTCCAGGTCAATCTCGACCTGTTGTGGCTGTGGGCTGAAATTGTGCAGGGTCATCAAATAAGCGCCCTGCCACTCATACAGCAGCGCAAGCACACAGGGTGAGCCGCTCTCCACGACGCGCCAGGCGCCTAAGCCGATTTCAGAACACTCTTGGCGCAACCGGATCATGGCCGCCATCCAGTTCAGCAGTGAGTTCGGGTCCCGGCGCTGGCTCGCTACATTGACCTGGCGATAGCTATATGGCCCCGTTTTGATCACCGGGCGGACGAGCTTTTTGGCCGTCGAAAAGCCGGCTTGGGGTTCGTCGGCCCACTGCATGGGCGTCCGCACGGCCATCCGCTCCGGCAGACGCAGGTCCTCGCCCATGCCGATCTCATCGCCATAGTAGAGCACCGGCGTGCCGGGCAGGGCGAAGAGCATACTGTAGGCCAGCTCAATGCGCCGCCGGTCGCCCAACATGGGCGCCAGCCGCCGGCGGATGCCCCGTCCATAGGCGCGCATCTCCGCCTCCGGCCCGAAGGCGGCGAATACTTTCTCCTGCTCTTGTTGGGTCAGCTTGTCCAGGCTTAACTCGTCATGGTTACGGAGAAAATAGGCCCATTGGCCGCAGGAAGGCAGGATGCGGGTAGCTTCCAGCGCCTCGATCAAGGGCTGGACTTCGCCGGTCGCCAGCGCATAGAAAAGATATTGGTTCACATAGAAGTTAAACATCATATGCAGCCCATCGCTGCCATTGCCGGCATATGGCCTCATCTGGTCCGGCGCCACATTCGCCTCCCCTAGCAGAATGGCGTCGCCGCGCCGCCATTGGAGGAAGTCGCGCATCTCACGGAGGTACTCGAAATGGACCGCCGGCTTGCCCTTTCCTTCCGCCAGCTCGTGTTGGGCCAGCGACTCCAGCACGAAGGGCAAGGCATCCACACGGAACCCCTGCACATCCAGTTGGAGCCAAAAGCCCATGATGCGCCGGATCTCGGTGCGGACATCCGGGTTATCCGTGTTTAGATCGGGCTGGAAGGGGTAGAAGCGATGGAAATAGTAGGCGCCGGCCTTCTCGTCATAGCTCCAGGTGCCGTCCACTGCTCCCGGAAAGACCGACTCGAAGCGCAGGTCCGGCGGCGGCTCGTCGGCCCAAACGTACCAGTCGTGATAGGGCGAGGATTTGTCCTTGCGCGCCTCCTGGAACCAGCGGTGTTGGTCCGAGGTGTGGTTGACCACCAAGTCCAATAGCACCTTGATGCCTCGGTTGTGGGCCAAATTCATGAATTCAACAAAGTCGCCTAACGAGCCATGGCGAGGGTCAACGCCGTAATAGTCCTTGATGTCATAGCCGTTATCCCGGTTGGGCGAGGGCTGGAAGGGCGACAGCCAGATGGTATCAATGCCCAGGGAATAGAGATAGTCAATCCGGCGCATGAGCCCCTCGAAGTCGCCAACGCCGTCGCCGTTGGCGTCCATAAAGGTTTCCAGATCCAGGTTATAGATGACGGTGTGCTTGTACCACAGGTCGTGAATCACCGGCGCCCTCCCTAGCCTTGCTGCATCAGAATATGACTGCCTTGGGCCGCGATTCTAGCACGATCAGCTTTGCCAAACTGTGAACAAGCTTATACCTGGCGGCTATGTCGCGACCGGGTGATCCTGCTGCGTTTCCCGTGTATCCTGGGGCAACCAGACGCGATGGAGCAAGGAGGGAGAGTACAATGAGCCGCAAGCAGGGGCCGGGAACTCATAGGCCGGAAGTCGTGGTGATCACAGGCGCTTCCGCCGGTGTGGGGCGAGCCGTAGCCCAAGCTTTTGCCCGCCAGGGCGCGCACATCGGCCTCATCGCACGCGGGCGTGATGGCCTCGAGGGCGCGCGGCGAGATGTGGAGCGCCTGGGCGGGCGCGCCCTGGCGCTGCCGCTGGATGTGGCCGACGCCGGCCTGGTCGAGGAAGCGGCACAACGGGTGGAGGAGACCTTTGGCCCCATTGACATCTGGATCAACAATGCCATGGTCTCGGTCTTTTCGCCGATCAAGGAGATGACCGCCGACGAGTTCCGGCGCGTGACGGAGGTGACTTATCTAGGCTATGTCCACGGCACATTAACGGCTCTACGCCGGATGCTGCCCAGGGACCGCGGGACCATCGTCCAGGTTAGCTCGGCCCTGGCTTACCGGGGCATCCCGCTCCAAGCCGCCTACTGTGGGGCCAAGCACGCCATCCAGGGCTTTACCGACTCCCTCTGGTCGGAGCTGATCCACGACGGCAGCAATGTCTGGGTGACGATGGTTCACCTGCCTGCGGTCAACACACCCCAGTTTGGCTGGGTCAAGAGCCGGCTGCCCAACAAGGCCCAGCCGGTGCCCCCCATTTACCAGCCGGAGGTGGCGGCGGAGGCCATCGTCTGGGCGGCCCACCACCGGCGGCGCGAGCTGACGCTGGGCGGGATGAACGCCCTTATCCTGTGGGGCAACAAATTCCTACCCGGCTTCGGCGACTGGTACCTCGCCCAGACCGGCTATGACAGCCAGCAGACAAACGAGCCGCGCGACCCCAACCGGCCCCACAACCTTTGGGAGCCGGCGCCAGGCGACCACGGCGCGCACGGCGACTTCGACCACCTCGCCAAGGACCATAGCTGGCAGCTTTGGGCCAATACCCACTTCAACGAGCTGGCGCTAGCCGCCTTGGGGCTGTTGGGCGGCGCAACCTACGCCTGGCTACGCGCCCGGCGGCAGCCGGAGGAACCGGCGCGCCTGCCCCACTACCCGCCGCCGGACGCCATGCGCCCACTCCCGCCGTTGGCCCAGCAACCCAACGGCCACACCGCCTATGCGCAGGGCTGGCCTTCGGTGCGGTAGGTTCAGCGTCTTGGGCTGAAACCCCAGACACGAGGCAGAAGCCCACTTATTATTGCCAATTCGTTGTCAATCTCTGCGGAATTCAGCCCTTGAGCGTCCGGGCGACGCCAGCGCGTCGCAACTCATCGTCGAGCCTGATCTTGAAGACCTCCAGGTGGGCGATGGGCTGCTTGAGGTTGAGGGTCTGGATGCGCCGGTTGATCTCGGCAACCTCGCTCTCCCAGCGCGCCAGCCAGCGCGCCCAGACCGCTTGCACGTTCTCCCGCCGGGCCTCGTCGCCGGCAGCGGCCCACTGGGCGAGCGCCTCTTGAGCAATAGACTGGACCTGTTGGCTAAAGCGCTCTTTGACCTTGAGCAATTCTTTGCGCTCAGCGATCCAGTCGGGGGTCATGTCATTGTTCTTGAGCAACTTGAAGGCCATCTGCTGGTCTTCGGGGACAAACGGCTCGCGCATCACCTGCATGGGCTTGCCGCGGCCGGGCAGGTTATCGAACTCGCCCCGGCGCATGGCCTCCTCGATGCGCTGCGTGACAATATCGGCCCACTGCTCTAGCGTGGTTTTCGGCTCCTCCTCATCAGAGATCGGCTCGGCGGGGATCGGCTCGCGCTGTTGGTATTCGGCGGCCTTCTCGCGCGCCGCCGCCAGCTTCGGTCCCTGTCGTTTGGCCGGCGGGCGGAAGAAGAGCAGCCGTGACGGGTTCCGTTGGCCTTGACTCATCTCCATTGCCTTCTCTACAACGCGCCGCCCCCTCCAACCAAACCAGCGTGACCTACTAGGGGGCGCGGATATAGGGAGGAGTCTACCAGGAAGCGGGACGTGCGCCAAGTAAGAAGGCCTCTACTTGGCGCACCTTTGCTTGGCGCATCTTTACTTGGCGCACTGAGGACACGGAGATAACGGCGTTACGGGCGAGTCAACGGTTCGGCGCTGGGCTGCGTCAGCAGGCTGGCGTAGTCGTCGGCGGGAAAGAAACGCTGCTCGGCGTCATAGATTTGCAGCGCACGGGCCGAGTTGACCACGATGGCCGCGCCGTACCGCTGAACCACTCGAGTAAACGCCTCCACCACCTTAGGGTCGAATTGGGCGCCGGCATGGCGAGCGATCTCGGCGAGAATCGCATCCACCGACAGCCCCTGCCGGTAGGGACGGTCAGAGGCCATCGCCTCCACCGCGTCGGCCAAGGCCAAGATGCGGGACTCGATGGGGATTTGATCGCCGGAGAGACCGTCGGGATAGCCAAGCCCGTCATACCGCTCGTGGTGGTGGCGGACAAACGCGGCGATGTGGCGCAGGGTGCGGAAATCGCTCAACAGGTCGGCGCCAATGGTCGAATGGTCCTTGACGATCTCATATTCTTCCGGCGTCAGAAAATCGGGCTTAAAGAGGATCGCCTCCGGGATCGCCAGCTTGCCGATGTCGTGCATCAGCCCGGCCTGGCGCACCAGCTCCACCTGGGCCGGCGATAGGCCCAGCTCGGTGGCAGTCAGCACGGCATAGCGGGCCACATGGCGCGAATGCTCGATGACAAAGGGATCGCGCAGGTCAATGGTGCTGGCTAGGGCCAGCATCAGCTCCTTGTTGAGCGCCTCGACTTCTTCGGACTGTTGCACCAGCTTGGCGTTGGTGGCCCGCAACTGGTCCACCATGCGCTTGGTGGCGTTGATGTACTGGCGCTGGCTGATATGCAGCATAAAGAGCGGAACCAACAGGAGGATCACCCCTGTGACCCCGGCATAGAGATAGTTGAACAGCAGCGCATAGGCGATCATCCCCAGCGCGGCATAGTGCAGCCCCAACCAGCTAAAGCGTTCCACCCAGACTTGCTGAAAGGACTGGCCGGTGTTAAGGGCGACCACGCCCGCCAGCAGCCCGGTGGTGCTCAAGTAGATGAGGCCGGAGGCCGCGACGGCGAAGATGATCTGCGACATCATGTCCCACAACAAATAGGGCGCGCCGGTGGCGAGGATCAGCGCGCTGCATAGAAGGCTGCCGATGAGATGATTGCCGGCATTGAAGACAAACCGGTTAAACGGCTTGCGGTGCTTCACCTGGGAGGCCAGGGTGATCACCAGACTGGTTACAACGGCGCCCACAGGGCCAAATAAGAGGGTGCTGGTGAGCAACGGCGCCACCGATGTGGAAACCGAGGTATCACGAGCGTAGATGTTGGTGGAGAGCGCCTCCAGGATAAAGGCCAGCAGCGCAAAGATGAGCAGCCCCGTCCAGTCAAAGCCAGGCGTCGGGCGCACCAACAGCGCCGCCAGGCCCGCCGCCGCCAAGGCGACGGCCCCGACATACAGATTAACATAACGGCGGGAGGGCGCTTCCTCTTGGGTAGGCTCTTGCGTAGCGCCTTGCTGCGCCGCGGGGGCCGTGCTTTCCGGCGCGGCCCCGGCGTGGGGCATCCCCCCGATGTTCGGGATCACCGGCTGGCGGATGGCCGCCAGCCGGGCCGGAGCAAGGTCGGGGAAGATCACCGCGGGCGTATCCTCGACGACCTCCATCACAGGAAGGGCCGCCTGGCCGTCATAGACACAGGTGCGGTTGCGCCCAGAGTGCTTGGCCTGGTAGACGGCCAGATCGGCATTGCAGATGAATTCAGTGGCCGTCTGGCTGGCTCCTTCACGTTCAGCAATGCCAAAGCTCATGGTGGCCTTGATCGGCGTTTGGCTGGTGGCAACGGTAAACTCAGCCGCCTCGATGGCCTTGCGCATCGCCTCCACCTGGACAAAGGCTTCGGCTTGGGTGGTGTTGGGCATGAGGATGCCGAACTCCTCGCCGCCAAAGCGGGCCACCACATCGCCCTCACGCGCCGATGCCTGTAAAATCTGGGCGATCTTTTTGAGCACCGCATCGCCGGCCAAATGGCCGTAGGTGTTGTTGATGAGCCGCAGGTGGTCCAGATCGGCCATGACCACGCAGAGCGGGCGGTCGAGCCTCTGGGCGCGTTGCAGCTCTCGGTGGACTGCCCGGTCAAAGTAGCGGTCATTATAGAGGCCGGTCTTGGCGTCTTGTTCGCTCTTGCGCTCCAGCGCCGGTACACGCAGCACGGTGTAGAGCAAATTGGCGACGACGATGATAAAGACGACGGCAAAGGGGTTGCTCTGGCCGATCAGGATGGCGCTGATCCCCAGACAGAGCAGCCCGAAATCAATCGTCAGGGTGGTGAGCGTGAAGACGCCGGATTCGGCCAGGCTCTGGCCGCGCGCCAGCTTGATCACCAGCCCGACCAGTAGATGGTTGACCAGGGTAAAGGCTGCCATCGCCAGGACCAGAGCGATGGTGGCGCGGGGATGGTAAAGATCGGGCGTTTGTTGCAGCAGGCGATACACGACGCCGCCGGCGCTGGTCGCAATGGCAAAAGTGGCGATGTTAAAGCTCTGGATATACCAGGGGTAGCGGTGCCATACCCATTCGACCAGATGGGCCACCAGGATGGTCACAAAAGCTTCGGATACGCCCAGAAAGGCAAAGGCCGCGCCATAGATGGCCCAGCCAAAGTTGTAGCTGGAACGGGCGGTGGCGCCCTCCTTCTTGAAAATCTGGAAGATGGCCGCCAGTACACAGGCAGCGGCCAGCAGGAGCGGTTGCTCTGCCTGAAGCTGGGTCAAGAGCCACGCGCCGAGCAGCCCACCGACGACCAAGGTGGCAATGACATAGCTTCTCGCCTGAGCGGATAGACTCTTCATGATTTGTTCCTTCTGTGACCGCCGCCGCCGCTCCTTTCTCGGAGGCTTCCAGGCCAGCGACGGTCTTGCTCCCTGCGCATACGGCTGCTACTTCGTATACGGTGACTATGGCGCGCGGCGCCGCTTCAGTTGCGTATCGAGCACTTCCGCCAGCCGTGAGAGTTGGATCGGCTTACCGATAAAGTCGTCCACCCCAGCCTCGAGACACCGCTCGCGGTCGCCGGGCATGACGAGGGCTGTCAGCGCCACAATCGGGGTCGAGACCAGCTCCGCCTCAGACCGGATGCGCCGCGTCGCCTCCAGCCCATCCATTTCCGGCATCTGCACATCCATCAAGATCAGGTCGGGGCGATGGGTCTTGGCCTTTTCGACGGCCTCACGCCCGTTCTTGGCAATGATCAGCCGGTAGCGCATGGCATAGAGATAGTCGGAGAGTGCGGCGATATTGGCGTCGTTGTCTTCAGCCAGCAGGAGCAGGGGCGGGCCGTCCGGTTCAGGGGCCGGCGCCTCGCTCGGCGGCGCCTCCACTGCCAGGGAGGTTGGCGCTATCTCGCCATCTGCCTCGTCCGGAGGCCTATCATACAGGGACGCAGCCACCGCGGTCACTTCCCCCGCCTCAGCTGCCCCCGTTGCACCTTCCTCTCCGGTGGTCGAATGGCGCCAGGGCAGAGCCAGCGTAAAGCGGCTCCCTTTGCCCACTTCGCTTTCCACACAAATGCTGCCGCCATGCATCTCTACCATGCGGTGAACCAGCACCAGCCCCAGGCCGGTTCCGCCATACTGGCGGGTGTGGCCCGTGTCCAGTTGAACGAACGGCTGGAAAAGATGGCGCATATCCTCCGCCGCGATCCCGATGCCCGTATCCCAGACAGTAAAGCGGACCAGGTTCTGCGCCGGGGCGCCGGTCACTTCAAGGCCGATGGAGCCGCCTGCCGGCGTGAACTTGATGGCATTACTGAGCAGGTTGACAAGCATCTGCTTGAGCCGGCGCTCATCGGCTTCCAGCATCTTGACCGCGGGATCAATGGTTAGGCTGACCTGGAGGTCCTTCTTGTTCGCCATGGCGGCCGTAAGCCGCAGGCTGGCCTGGCAGACTGCCTCCACCGAGCAGGGCGCAAGGTCGAGCGCAAAGCGCCCTGCGTCCATCTTGGCGACATCGAGGATGTCGTTGATCAGGGTGAGCAAATGATGGCCGCTCTCCTCGATGCCGTTGATGGCGCGGAGCTGCCGCTCGTTGAGCGCGCCGTGCATCTGCTTGCGCAAAATCTCGGCGAAAAGCAGGATGGAGTTGAGCGGCGTGCGCAGCTCGTGGTTGATGGTGGCAAGAAATTCATCTTTGGCATGGGCGGCGTGGGTCAGCTCGGCATTGGCCATGCGTAGCTCGGCGGTGCGCTCGGCGACGCGCTGGGCCAGCGAAGCACGCTCCTCGGCCAGCGCCAGCTCGGCGGCCTTACGCCGCTGCTCGTTGCGATGGGCGGTGATGAGCTGGGCGCAGGTCGAAAGCACGGGCTGCAAAAAGGCAACCACCTCGGCGGTAAAGCCGCCGGGCCGGTTTGCCAAGGCCAAGACGCCGACCAAGGATTCGCCGTTGGTAAAGGGCAGCCCCAGAAGGATATGGGGCGGGCGCGAGTTGAGCCGGGGATAGTGCAAGAGCTGCTTGCTTTCGCGCCCGTTGAGCAGCGCCGGCTGGCCGGTCGCCAGCACCAGGTCCACCACCTTAAGCAGCGCGTCCACTCCCTGGGGGCCGGAATCAACCTGGGCAAAGATTTCGCAGTAGGGTTCCTGCGCTTCGGGATAGATCACCTCGCCGATCAACCCGATCTCACTTTGGGTGACGGCAAGCAGCGCAGCCAGCAAGTCTTGGAAGATGACACCCAGCTCCACGCCGGAGACAAAGCGCAGTTGGGCCTGGCCCAAAGCCGTCAGGAGCGCATTCGACTGGCGCAGGTGCTCCTCCGCCATCTTGCGCTCGGCCATCTCCCGGTAGAGGAGCGAGTAGTACCGACTCTTGCGTTCGGCTGCTTGGGATGCGGCGCTATCGGCCCAGTATAGCTCCGGTTGTGCACCGCCAACGGCTGCGTTCATCGTACCTCCAGACGCCCAGGATCAACGCTAATGCAGCTTAGACTGCGGAATGAGGCGGCATTGTCGGCGGCGGTGCGGTGCTGAGAGAAGGCTCGATTGTACCAATGAACGATCACGGCTGATACATTGTGAACCAGATATAGATGCAATTCCGGCAATCATCTACACAAGGATCATCAACACAGGGATCACCTATGCAGATGCTCAAAGTCAATTGTAGCAGGGGCCGCCTTGCCGGCAAGCGCCAATTAGATCATACCCGTTCAGACATTTGTCGTAGACCATTGGCGCAGACTGCTCACAGGCAACTTTTTCTGCCGGCCGTCTACCAAGCCAAAGAATGGCCCGGATACAGACATGGAATGTTTGGCGCAACTCGTGGTAAAGTGGACAGCATCAGGCGCGAGGCGGCTCTTCTGGTCAGCCGTTATCTTGTCGGCCATGATAAAAGCGAGGAGACGGGGTTATGGAGGAAGCGAGAACGATCCTGGTCGTGGAAGATGACCGCATTGCTCGTATGGCGCTGGAAGAAATCTTCGATCTGTTGGGCTATCGCAGCCTGATGGCCGCGAATGGGGAGGAGGCGCTGGCCTTATACACCCGTCACGCCGCAGAGATCGGGTTGGTGTTGAGCGATATGAAGATGCCGCGCATGAGCGGCCTGGAATTATATCAGAAGCTAAAGGCGCTGAACCCGAACATCAAAATGGTGCTCTCAACCGGCTTTTCCGAGCAGGAGCGGAGCGTACCCGAGGCCGAGGGGATCAGGGCATGGATTCAAAAGCCCTATTCACTCGACCGGCTCATGGACGTTGTGCAACGCATCCTCGACAGCCCCGCCTAGCGCGGGCGATTGTTGCTACGACCAGGACTGTAGCTCCAGCACATTGCCTTCTGGGTCGGTGACATAACACCAGGTGACGCGCGCGCCGGTCTGGGTCTGGAGGGTTACAACCTCGCCCACGGCCTGGCCGCCTGCCTCCAGCACCGCCTGGCGCGCGGCGCGGACATCGGCGACGGCAAAGGCGATATGGCCGAAACCGGGACGGTTGACCGCAACGGGTGGGCGGTCGCGGAGCTGATTGTAGCTGTAAATCTCCAAGGTTGGCCCATTCTCGCCATAGCCCGGCAGCCGTAAATGGACGCCGGTCAGGCGCGCGCCCTCCAGCCCGGTCCCGGCATCCAACAATGGGCCGGAGAAATCTCGTTCGGGCGGCGCCACTTCGCAGCCAAAGAGACGGATATAGAAGTCGGCCAACGCGCGCCAATCCTCGGCGATGAGGTTGGTGTGAACATAGCGAGCATCGAGAGGCATAGCCTGTCCTGGGTTATGCCGGCTGGAAGCGGGCCGCGGCCGGCCGGATGGCCGCCGCGAAGCCGGATAGGGCTTGGTCATTCATCGGGTGAGTTCATCGCCGTTATCTTCGCGCGTCTGCAAGGTATATGCAAGCAGGTGTAGATGCGCCTCCAGGATAGCAAGCTGGTCCAGTGTCGCCAGGTAGCTGGCGCGGATCTCGGCGGACCAACCCTGCATCCCCGTGCGCCACTCGATTTCCCTGAGGCTCTCCAACAGCTCTCGGATCCGTTGCTGGCACTCGACAATGGTCGAGCGCGACAGTTGGGGGGTATTGGCGGGTAGAGACATCAATCCGGTTCTCTCGAGGTAGTCCATAAGATGCTACTTGTTTACCCGGTAGTCAGCAAAGCCGAATCAAACACAGAGCACAACCCATTGGCCTAGCCCGCTGCAACTTGGACAGCGAGGGGCAAGGCGGCATGCCTGGAGAAATGGCATGTAATTCTCTAGATATACGCTCCAAGAACCATAAAGGTATTGTCAGTTATTCGTGATCTTGTCCATTGTTTGCACAGATCTGCGCTGCGCCGCCCCATCATCTCTCGTAGATTTATAGCAGAGATAGCGCCGAACGGATTAGGCGGAATCCTTACACTTTGCCCAATGGCTTTGCTTCGCTTTCCATGCTCATCCGCCCGTCCAAATAGGTGGGCGCACGCGCCAGGGTGGGCAGGGCGCCCCGCTTCGAGGGCGCGAGCCGGCCCTACGGATCAGAGAACAACCGGCGGAGAGGGAGGGTTAAGGTTGTACCATCGGCAGGTAGAGGGTGCGCGGGGCTGCGATCTGGGCTACCGGCTTGAGGGTCTGGAGCGCCCTGGCCGCGTTGATCCGGCCGGCGCCGAACTCCTCATCCCAGCCTGGCGCGCCCAGGTCATCGGCGGTCAGACGCAGCAGATGCTCAAGCTGGTCAACCGGCATCGCCGGCTGCACGGCCAAGATGAGGGCCGCCAACCCACCAACATGGGGCGCCGCCATGGAGGTGCCGGTCATGTAAGTATAATCCGAGCGTCCATCGCGCACATAGGTGCTGTAGATGTGGACCGCAGGCGCAGCCACGTCAATTTGCTCACCGTAGTTGGACTTGGCATAGGCTCCGTCCTGCGTATCGGTGCCGGCGACGGTAAAACTCTCGGCAAAGCTGCCGGGGTAGAAGGGAGCGCGGCTATCCTGATTGCCTGCGGCGACCACTACCAGCACCCCTTGCGCGCGGGCATAGCGTACTGCGTCGTGCAGCGCCTGCTGATACATCAGCCCGCCGGAGGAGATCACAATGACCCGCGCCCCCTGCGCGACGGCATATTCGATCCCTTTGACCATGCGACCGTAGCTGCCAAAACATTCGTCGCCGATCACCTTAACAGGCAGCAGGATCGCCTGCGGCGCCATGCCGCTGATGCCCTCGCCGTTGTCCGCGGCGGCGGCCACAATGCCTGCCACATGGGTGCCGTGGCCGCAGCGGTCGGTGATGTCGTGGTTGTCATCGAAGAAGTTATAGCCGGGAAGCCACCGGCCGGCCAGGTCTGGATGGGCGGTATCAATGCCGGAATCGAGCACGGCGACGGTGATGGCCGCGCCGGTGGAGATGTCCCACGCCTGTTCAACCTGGAGGCGGGTCAGCGCCCATTGTGCGCCTGACAGAACGGCAGGGTCATTGGGCCAGTAGGCGGGTAGGATAGGATAGTCAAACTCGACGGCTGCCACCGTAGGGTCGGCCTGAAGCCGAGCGAGGACCTCGGCGGTTTCCTCCGGCGGGACGCTCAAGACTTCCCAGCCCAAGGTCTCTGGGGTGGGCGCCGGCCCGTCCTGGGCGGCGGTATACACAGCGTCACCGGTTCGCTTGACCAGAATTCGGTCGGGCAGGGGATGCGCCGGCTGGTCCGCGGCTGCCGCCACAGGCTTCACCATCGCCGCCAAGCTCGCCCCGAGCAAGAATAGAGGCAAGAGCCACCGCACCGTTCGCCGTGCGCATAAAATCATGGTAAGCAAGCTCTCCTGAATCTACGTTCGATATTGTCAGGAGTTTAACAGGCTGCCACGACGGCTGCATGGGCTGAAAGGATGGCAACAGTCTGCGCGAATGGCGTAGATGAGAGCGGAAGGCGACAAATGACGTGGACAAATGTCTTAGCAGGCGAGGAATGTACTAGAGAGGAGAAAATAGAAGAGAGAAGAGAGAAAATAGCAGGGAGTCAAGAGCAGGGAGTCAAGAGACAAACGTCAAGGCGCAGGGGGGGCGCCCCCCCTGCGCCTGCCGATGACGAGCCGATCAGTTCCAGATATAAACGGGGCGCCTACACCTCCCGCGCCCGCGCGGGCTGCGACTGTGGCCTGGCCGGCGCTCTTACCCACGGCAGCCGCCGGCGCAGGTTGGTCAAGCGGGCGCGCACCCACGGGATGCGCGCGGCCAATAACAGCGTCAAGACCACGGCATATTGCAGCGGCTCACCCCAAACCACCTTGGCGACCCACAGATAGTGAATGACGCCGAGGATGCCCGCCACATAGACCAGCCGGTGCAGCCGCTTCCAGTTGCGCCCCAACCGCTTCATCCAGCCGCGGGTCGAAGTGATTGCCAGCGGCAGCAGGATCAGAAAGGCCAGGAAACCGACGACGATATAGGGCTTTTGGGGCAGACCATCCATCAAGATATAGCGCAGGCTAAAGGCATAGTCCAGCCCCACAAAGACCAACAGGTGGAGGGTGACATAGGCAAAGGTCCACAGTCCGAGCGATTTGCGGACGGTCCCCACCTGGCGCCAGCCGGTGATAGTCTGGATCGGCGTCACGGCCAGCGTGAGCAACAATAGGATGATGGTCGCAGTGCCGGTGCGCTCGGTGAAGTCGTCAATCGGATTAACCGTCAGATTGTCCATCGCCGTGTCCCACGCCAGCCAGAGCAGCGGGATGGCTGCGCCCACATTGGCGACGATCCAAAGCCAGTGACGGCGCAGGGTCATGGCAAGCCGGCGTATCTTCGGCTCGCCCTCGGCGGGCGCCGTCGCTACGGCGACGGGCCGGTTTGTTCTCGATTTCACCGGCTTGGCGCCGGAGACGGCCCGGGCGTTCATCAGAAGTTCACCCGCAGGTCCATGCCTTCATAGAGGTGCGCCACCTCCTCGGCATAGCCGTTGAACATGAGCGTATCGCGCCGTCCCAGCTCGCCGATACGCCGTTCGCTTGCCTGTGACCAGCGGGGGTGATCCACCTCCGGATTGACGTTGGCATAGAAGCCATATTCATTGGGGGCGGCCTGCATCCAGGTCGAGACGGGCATCTCCTCCACCAGGTCAATCTGGACAATGCTCTTGATGCTCTTGAAGCCATACTTCCAGGGCACCACCAGCCGGAAGGGCGCGCCGTTGGGTGGGGTCAAGAGCTTGCCGTACATGCCCGTGGCAAAGATCGCCAGCGGATGCATAGCCTCGTCCATGCGTAGTCCCTCGACATAGGGCCAGTCTAACAGACGGCGCTGCTGGCCCGGCATCTGCTCCGGGCGCATGATGGTGGTAAACTTGACAAACTTGGCTTCGGGCTTGGGGTCCACCTCCTTGAGCAACTCGGCGACGGGAAAGCCGACCCACGGGATAACCATAGACCAGGCTTCCACACAGCGCAGCCGGTAGATGCGCTCCTCTTGGGTGAACCGCTTGAGCAGGTCATCCAGATCATAGGTCTTGGGGTTGTTGACCAGCCCCCCCACCTTGACCTCCCAGGGCCGGGTGACGAAGTCCTTGGAGAGCTGGGCGACGGCCTGCTTGTCGGTGCTGAACTCGTAGAAGTTGTTGTAGTTGGTGATCTCGTCATAGGCGTTGAGCGGATCGCCCAGCTCATCGGTCGAGGCGCTGGCATACGGCTCGGCATGAGCCAGGGCCGCGGGGAGGTCGCCTAATGGAACAGCCGGCTGGGCAGGAGCCGCCTCGGCCTCACCGGCGGACGCGCCGGGCGCGCCACAAGCAGCCAAGGCCAGCGCGCCCACGGC
>DATLZJ010000774.1:0-7776 GCA_035574055.1 Caldilineaceae bacterium | reverse complement strand
AGGGGTCGTGGAAGGTGATCAGGTCCGTCGCGCCGTTGGCCCGGACGTGAATCCTGCCGGCGGCGGCCAGTTCCGAGAGAAGCTGCGTATGGTGGATCACGCTGTAGTGGCCGCCATATTGCCCATACTCTTTGCCTAGGGTGTGCAGACAGTGGGGGCAGGTGGTGACGATGCGCTTAGGGTTGACCTCGTTGAGGGTCTCGATGTTGGCCTTTGCCAGCTCGTAGAAGAGATATTCATTGCCGGAGCGCCGGGCGGCGTCGCCGGTGCAACGCTCCAGCTCGCCCAGCACGGCGAAATTGACGCCCGCCGCGGCCAGCACCTTGGCGAAGGCGCGCGCCGTCTCCTGGGCGCGCGGGTCATAGGAAGGCGCGCACCCCACCCACCAGAGCAGCTCCGGCGCCGGGTTCTCCTCCACCGTGGGCACGGCCAGCCCCTCGGCCCAAGCCAGCCGCTCACCCGCCCGCTGGTTCCAGGGGTTGCCGTTGCGCTCCATGCCCCGGTAGGCTGTCTTGAGTTGGGCCGGAAACGCATTTTCCATGAGCACCTGGCGGCGACGAATGGCGAGAATGTCAAACATCGGCTCATTGCCCACCGGACAGATATCAATGCACGCGCCGCAAGCTGTGCAGGCCCAGACCGCCGGTTCGCTGATGGCATAGTCCAGCAGGGTCGCCTGAGAGGTCGCGCCGCTCGCCAGCTCCTCCAGATGCATGTTGAGGAAGTAGCGCTTGTTGACCTCCAGCGCCGCCGGCGATAGCTCCTTGCCGGTGACATAGGCGGGACAGACATCCTGGCAGCGGTTGCACATGATGCACGCGTACGCGTCTACCAGGTGGGTCCAAGATAGCTCCTCGATCTTGGCGGCGCCAAACTCCTCGACCGACTCATCCTCGAAGTCCACCGGCTCCAGCGCGCCCAACGACGTGCGCCGCGGCTTGGTCAAGAAGTTGACGCCGGACATGATCAGGTGAAAGTGCTTGGTATAGGGAAAATAGGGGAAAAAGAGCAGGATCAGCCCCAAGGAGGCCCACCAGCCGAGGTGATGGCCGGCGACCAGCGCGCCTTCCCTCCATCCTTGCCACGCCTGGGCGACCAGCGTGCTGGCCGGTCGCCAGGGGTCGCCGCCCCCCAGCGCCACGGCGAAGCTTTCACCCAGCAGCCGGCAGCCCACATGGCCGATGATAAAGAGCAGCACGATGAGCGAATCCCGCCGGATGGCCCCCGCCGCTGCCGGCGCGATCAGCTTGACGTTCTGCCGGTAGCGGAGCACCGGCGTGTTGAAGACAAAGCGGCGCAGCAGAAAGTAAACGGCCCCAATCAGCACCGAGGCGGTAAAGAGGTCGGCCAACAGGCGGTAGAGATCGCCCACCGGCCCTGTTCCCAGAAAGGTGACGGGGAACAGCCCCTGGAGCACATCGCCGAAGTTGACAAGGAAGTAAAAGACAAAGCCCCACGCCACCAGGGCATGGAAGACGCTGGTAGCCCGCCGCGTTTTCCAGATGCGGCGCTCGCTGAGCCACTCGACCAGGGCATCCACCGCTCGCCGTCCCATCTCGGCGAGCGAGGGGGGCTTGCCGCTCCCCCGGCGAATCACCCGGTAGACGGCGGAAAAGCCGATGTAGGCATAGGCGAGCGAGGCGGCGGTCAGAAAGAGAAAGAGCAGTTTTTCGGAAAGGGTCAGCATACAATCCTCATCAGGCGCAGACAAGTCCGGTGATTGTGCGTGGGCCTTGCTTCATCCATCATGCTTTGGACCGGTTGCTTTGAACCGGTTTAGTTTGAACCGATTTATTTTGAACAATTTATGTAGACTGGGTTTTGAGGCGGTTCCGGTCGAGTCACTGAGCCAGTCCATTGTACTCGATATCCAAGCTAGAGCGCGCTCAACCGCTTCCTGTTGTAACAGAACGCGGAACCTGAAGCCGGAAAGGCCAGTTTTATGAATGGCGCTGGAACCGGCGCGGGATAGCGCCGCCCACCGGGCCAATATGGCGCGACCCGGACCAGTTTTTGCTGAGGAGGTTGATCTAATGCGACGCTTGCTTGTGGCTGTCCTGCTAGGCTTGATTACCTTTGCGCCCGTCCAGGCGTCCATACGCGCTCAAAGCGGCGCCACCCCCACCCCATCGGCCACTGCGCCCGGCAGCCCGTTGGCGACTCCCACCCCAGTCGCCGCGGCGGGCGCGGAGCAACCTGCGGAGGCCGGAGCGAAGCTCGTGCGGCCCTGCCCGGCTTGCGAGGGCCATCAAGTCTGGGTATTGCAGGACGGCCAGGCCAACCAGGTCGAGGTTGCCGCCGAAATCGGTCTCTTCTTCGACTACGCGCCGGCAACAGACCGCATCCTCTACGGCAGCCGGTTTCCTGCCGAGGGGGCCGGTCCGGGCCATGTCGCCGTCAGTGATCTGTGGGTGCTGGAGATGGATAGGGGCCAGACAGAGCCGATCTTGCCTGAACGGGAGGTCGTCGAGGCGCTGTGGGCGCCGGATGGGCAGAGCTTTGCCTATGTGCGCGCCACCGAGGAGACCTATGAGCTGCGCTGGCGCACCCTCGACGGCGAAGACCGGCTGCTCGCCGCCGATGTCGCTTTTACCTTTAGCGTCTCGCCCGGCGGCGAGCAAGTCGCCTTCACACGCGAGAGCGGCTATGGGGTGGGCAGCGAGCCAGGTCTCTATGTCGTCGAGGTCGCAAGCGGCGAGGAGCGACGCCTCTCCGATACAGACCGGGAAGGCAATGGAAGCATTGACGACCGGCCCGTCTGGTCGCCCGACGGCGACTATCTGATCCTGCCGGCAACCGGCCCGGACGGCGACTGGATTTTGCTGCTGGCCGCCGTGGATGGCAGCGGCGACACCCCCATCGAGTTTGATCCCGCGCTTGCCACAGAGGAGTGGTACAACCTGACTCCCTATAACCTCTTCTGGCCCGAGACCACCCACCTGATTGGAACCGTCCTGTATGGGCCGGGGATGACAACGGGCGACGAACTGCAAACCGTCCATTACCGCTTGAACGACAGCCTGGACACGATTGTCGAGGGGAGCGTCATCGCTGAGGGGATGCTCGTCGCCGTGGACCGCGCAAGCGGATTGGCCTGGGTGCAGGCGGGCGGCGAGCTACAGGCCATCCCGCTGCCGGCGCTTGCCCAGGAGAAACAGACCGGCGCGGCGGCCCTGACGCCCAAGGCGGCGCTGGAGCGGCTCTTGACCGCGCAAACGCTGGACGAGGCTTGGTTTGCCGCGCCCTTCCTGGCCGCAGTGCCGCCGGCGCAGCTTGAGGAAATCCTGGCCCAGTTCGCGGAACTGCTTGGCCCCTTTGAGCGGGTCGAGGGGGAGGCCAGCCCCTTCACCGCAGTCTTTGCCAATGGAACCGTCCCGGTTGAAATCACCCTCGACGCCGAGGGGCGCATCGCCGGCCTCTTCTTCCGCCCGCCCACGCTGGCGGTCGCGACGCTGGATGAGGCGGTCGCCGCCTTTGAGGCGCTTCCCGGCAAGGTGAGCGTGCTGGTGTTGCGCGACGGCGAGCCGCTGGCTGCGCTCAACGCCGATGAGCCGCTGGCGGTCGGCTCCGCCTTCAAGCTGGCGATCCTGGCCGCCCTCCAGCAGCAGATCGAGGCCGGCGAGCGCGCCTGGGATGAGGTGGCGCGACTTCAGCCCGAATGGAAGGCGCCGCCGAGCAGCCTGCTGCGCGCCTGGCCGGACGGCAGCCCCCTGACGCTGCACACGCTCGCCACCCTGATGATCTCCATCAGCGACAACACCGCCGCCGATGCCTTGCTGCACATTCTCGGCCGCGAGACGGTCGAAGCCTACGCCGAGCGCAACCGGCCCTTCCTGACCACCCAAGAGTTATTCAAGCTCAAGGCAAGCGAGAACGCTCCCCTGCTGGCGCGCTACCGGAACGGGAACCTAGCTGCGCAGCGCCAGGTGCTCAGGGAGTTGGCGGCCATCCCGCTCTCTAGCGTCCAGGGCGTCTCCAGCCGGCCCATCCTCGATGTGGAGTGGTTCTTCACAGCCCATGAGCTTTGTGACCTCATGGCCCAGGTCGAGGAGCTGGAGTTGATGACCGTCGAGCCTGGCCCTGGCGTCGCCGACCCGGCGGCGTGGGCGCGCGTCGCCTACAAAGGCGGCTCCGAGCTAGGGGTATTGAACCTGACCACCTGGCTCGAAACCGAGGGGGGTATTGAGTATTGCGTCGTCGCAACCCTCAACCGTGCGGATGCGGCCATTGACCAGAACGAGTTCTTTGGCCTCTACCGCGCGTTGGTCCAAACCCTACCGCATGACGAAGAACAGTAGACAGGGTTAGACAAGCATAGACAGGATAGGAGCAACTCATGGTTTTTGGCAGACAGCTATCTCTCCACTTGAAATGGCGAACCCGATGGGCATTGCCGCTGGCGCTCGTCGCGCTGCTTGCATCGGGCTGCATCGTGACGCCCGTGGCCCCCGCTGGGACCATCCCCAGGCCCACGGCTACCCCCACCACCGTCCCCACGACGCCGGGCGCTGAAGAGACGGCGGACCCGCTGGCGAACAGCGAATGGCGGCTGGTCTCGATGGGCGCGGCGGACAGCCCGGCGCCGGTCATTGGCGAGGACGCCATCACCTTAAGCTTCGCCGATGGGCAGGCCGGCGGCCACAGCGGCTGCAACGAGTACGGCGGGAGCTATCAAGTGGAGAATGGCGCCCTCGTCTTTGGCGAAATCGTCAGCACCCTGCGGGCCTGCGTAGATGAGGCGGTAATGCAACAGGAACAGCAGTATCTGGGCGCGCTGCGGGCGGCGGGCCGCTTCGAGCGCACCGAGGAGGGGCTGACCATCCGGTATGCTGACGAGAGCGGCGTGCTCAACTTTGTCGCAGCGGACGCCGCGGAACCTAGCCCAGCCACGGTGACGCCCGCTGATGAGCTAACCGGCACAGCCACCCTGACCCCAACGACCGACCTGCCGGCGGGCACACCGGACTCTGCCGGCGAGGCAACGAGCGCTCAGCCCACCCGGATCACCTTTACACCGGGAGAGACGAGCGCCACCGTCGAGGGGATGATTGGAGAACGCCAGACCGATTACTATGTGCTGCACGCCCAAGCGGGCCAGATCATGTCCGTCGAGATCGCTTCCCCCAATGACGATGTGCTGCTGACGGTGGTGGGCGAGGATGGAACGCCGTTGAAGCGGTATCAGGCCGGTCCCCCCTCCTGGACCAGCCAACTCCCGGCGACCCAGGATTACTTTATCCATGCGGTCTCGGTCGGGCCGGCCACGACCTACACCCTCCATGTGCGCGTGCTGCCGTTGGCCTCTGTCCCTGCCGAACACAGCGAGTTTGCGCCCGGCGCAACCTCAGCGCAGATCAGCGGCCTGTTGCCCGCGGGCGGCGGCGTTCAACAATATGTGCTGGCGGCGAGCGCAGGCCAGACCTTGGCCGTCGAGGTGATGAGTGACGATGTGCCGGTAGAGGCCGTCATTACCGGCCCGACCGGCTTTCTGGCGACGGCAGAGCCGGTAGGCGGCGATGCGAACCATGTCGCCCAAACCGTGCCGCTGGCAGAGACTGGCGACTATACCGTCACCCTGGCGACGCCCGACCGGATGCCCAGCACCAACTACACTGTCACTTTCACCATCGAGTAGGATTGTTAAGGAGTTGACCGAAAATGACCCAAATCTATCTTGCTTTCGATGGCGGCCTGGCCGTTTTGCAGCCCAGGAACGGCCACTGGACGCCCACCCTCTCGTTGATGGGCAAAGACTGCCACTGTCTCGCCGTGGACCCCCACCGGCCCCGGCGCGTCTACTGTGGCGCCTTTGACGCCGGGCTGTGGCAGAGCGACGACGCCGGCGCGAGCTGGCAGCCGGTCGCGGGGGAGCTGCCCCACCAGGAGGTCATGGCTGTTGCCGTCAGCCCGCTTGAGGAAGTCAACGGCGCCGGCGTCGTCTGGGCGGGGACAGAACCCAGCGCCCTTTTCCGCTCCGAAGATGAAGGCCGCACCTGGCAAGAGCAGCCCGCCCTTCAAACGTTGCCCTCCAAGCCGACCTGGAGCTTCCCGCCGCGCCCCTGGACTCACCACGTGCGCTGGATCGAGCCGGACGCTACCGTCGCCGACCGCATCTTTGTCGGCATTGAGCTGGGCGGCGTGATGCGCAGCCTAGACGGCGGGCAGACATGGGAGGACCGCAAGCCCGGCTCTCAGCACGACTGCCATACGCTGCGCACCCACCCCCTCGCACCAGGGCTGATCTACGAGGCAGCCGGCGGCGGCTTTGCCGAAAGCCATGACGGCGGCGCTACCTGGCAAGGGGATGACCGGGGCCGGAGCCATCATTATCTCTGGGGACTGGCCGTTGACCCGGCTGACCCGGCGACGGTGGTCGTTTCCGCATCGCCCGGCCCCGGCGCGGCGCACAACAACCAGTACGCCCAAGCGACCCTCTATCGCCGCAGCAACGGCAGTACATGGCAGCCGGTCCAGACAGGCTTGCCCGCCCCGCAGGGCACACGCGCCTATGTGCTGGCGACCAATCCCGCCGAGCCGGGCGTCTTTTATGCCGCTACCCGCTCCGACCTCTACCGCTCGCCCGATGCCGGGGTGAGTTGGGAGCGACTGTCTATTGCCTGGCCTGCCGGCGTGCGCTTCAGCACCGTTAACGCCATGGTGGTGGCTGAGACAGAATGAGCAACAACGCCCGGCGCTGGTGATGGATGCGCTCCGGCGATACCGCTGAAAATTCGGCAAAGTCTATACAATACGCAGCGACGGGCTAGGCTGTAGGACCAGTAGGCTAACCCGCGAGGCGATCTTGCGCGCCAGCTTGCGGAAGGTCTTGGCCGCCTCGCTCTCCGGCGCCTCAATGACAATGGGCTTGCCGGCGTCGCCGCCCACCCGGATGCGCGGGTCAAGGCCGATGGTTCCCAGAAATTCGACCTCCAGCAGCCGGGCCGCCTCCGCGCCGCCGCCGGAGCCAAAGACCTCGCCGCTCATGTTCTCGATGACGCCGAGGATGGGCACCTCCAGCCGCTTGAACGCGGCTGCGCCCCGGCGGGCGTCGCTGACCGAGACGGCCTGGGGGCCGGTGACGATGATCGCGCCAGTCAGCGGCACGCTCTGGGCCAGGCTGAGCTGCGCATCGCCGGTGCCCGGCGGCAGGTCTACGATCATATAGTCCAGCTCGCCCCAGCGCACATCGGTGAATAACTGCTGGATGGCCTTGTGGAGCATCGGCCCGCGCCAGACCACCGCCTCCCCCTCCGGCATCAAAAAGCCCATGCTCATGACCTTGACGCCGTAGGCTTCAAAGGGAACCAGCTTCTCGTTATCAATGCGCGGCCGGCCGTGCAGCCCAAACATCATCGGGATGTTCGGCCCGTAAATATCCGCGTCCAGCACGCCGACCTTCGCCTCCTCCAGCGCCAGGCTGACGGCTAAGTTGGTGGTGACTGTGGTCTTGCCGACGCCTCCCTTGCCGCTGGCGACGGCGAGGATGTTCTTGATGGGCAGGTTGAGCTTGCCGGCAATGCGGCTATCGCCCTGGACATTGGCATCAAAGCGGATGTTGACCGCCTCCACGCCGGGCAGCGCCTTGACCGCGGCGGCAGCCTCCTGCTCGATCTGGCCGCGCAATGGACAGGCGGGCGTGGTCAGCATGATGGTAAAGCCCACGGTCGCACCCGTGGGGCCGTCGCTGATGGTGATGTCGCGCACCATGTTGAGGGTAATCAGGTCCCGGTGTAGCTCCGGCTCCTGGACGGTGCTCAATGCCTGGCGAACGGCCTC